>SVRE01000002.1 GCA_015065005.1 Oscillospiraceae bacterium | reverse complement strand
GAAACCGCCTTTAGTGTACATTACACTAAAGGCGGTTTCAAGACCTACAACACCCATATTGCTTCCTGCCAAGCCCTTGGATTTTTCCTCAAGGCTGTGGGGCGCGTGGTCTGTTGCTATCATATCTATTGTTCCGTCCTTTATTCCTTCTATCAAAGCAAGTCTGTCGCTTTCGCTCCTGATAGGCGGGTTCATTTTAAATCTGCCCAAATCCTGTAAATCCATATCGTTATACACAAGGTAATGGGGTGCTGTTTCGCAGGTTATGTCAACGCCCTCCGCCTTCGCCTTGCGTATCAGCTCCACCGTTTCCTTGGCGGAAATGTGGCAAACGTGGTATTTGCAGCCTGTTTTCTTGGCAAGGGCAATATCTCTTTCAACCTGTTTCCATTCACTCTCGGAGCAAATGCCCTTCATCCCGTGTAGCTTGCAATACTCGCCGTCGTGTATATAGCCGCCATTCAAAAGGCTGTTAACCTCACAGTGGGCAACTATCATCTTTCCGTTTTTCTTGGCTTTAATCATAGCCATTTCCATCATACTATCGCTTTGTACACCTCGCCCGTCATCAGAGTAGGCAATGCACAAATCCTTCATTCCGTCAAGGTCAGAAAGCTCGTTACCTTCTTGATTTACGGTGATGGAGGCATATGGGTGAACGCCTATTTTTGCATCCTTATTTATAATGTCAAGCTGGATTTTTATGTTTTCGACATTATCGGGGACAGGCTTAAGGTTTGGCATGGTACAAACATCTGTGTATCCACCGTTTGCAGCGGAGAGGGAGCCTGTTTTAATAGTTTCCTTATAAGAAAAACCCGGCTCTCTGAAATGCACATGCACATCACAAAATCCGGGAAAAATAACAATATTATCATTGGAAACATCAAAGGCTGTGCTACCAAAAACAGTGGCACCTACAAATTGTTCATCTATTTTAAAATTGGTGAAGTTCTTCATAAGTAGCCTCCTTATAACAAAAAAATCTTGTCCACCGACAAGATTAAACCGCAACAAATGAGGATATGCCAAGGCATACCTTATTCATTATATAAAATCTTGTCGATATCTCTGTATCAACCTTAAAGATTGTCATTATTATATCAAAAGAAAAGTCATTTGTCAATACAAATTTTCATATTTAATTAAAAAAGTGCGTAAATAAACGCACGTGCGCGATAGTAATCAATATAGTTTTTTCTCAGTTTATTTAAACATATATTCATTGTGCTAAAAATATCAAATTTGTTGTAAAAGTCACTTCAAAAAAACGAAAAAGCAGTCGTTTTTGTACATAATAACAAAAATTTTGCATATCCTAAGGTTGAAAATACAGTAAAATTGCTCAAAAAATACAAAAAAGTTATTGACAAATGTCTAAGTAATGTGGTATTATTAAGAAAATGGAGTGATGATAAACGGAGGTAGCGTTATGGAAATAGCTATTATAGCAGATGATACCAAAAAAGAACTGATAACACAGTTTTGCATTGCATACTGTGGTATTTTAAGCAAGCATTCTATATGCGCTACAAGCACCACAGGCTCTTATATCTCCGAGGCTACAGGGCTGAAGATTGAAAAGCTTTTGTCGGGCACTCTTGGCGGAGAGCAGCAGATTGCTTCAAGAATTGCCTTTGACGAAATTGATATTTTGTTCTATTTCCGTGCTAACACGCCGCAAAATTACGGTTGGGTGGAGCAGCATAACGCGGTTGAGCAAAACCTTTTAAGGCTTTGTGATGTTCATAACGTGCTTCTTGCAACCAATATTGCCACTGCGGAAACTATTGTAAGCGCTCTTGAGCGTGGCGACCTTGATTACCGTGAGCTTATCAACCCAAGGTCTGAATATAATATTCGCAAGAGGAAAAACAAAAACATATAATTTATACGGTGGGGCTAGCTCCACCGTTAAATTTAATATTATTTAAAAAAGTTCTTGACAAAGAAAAAATATTCTGCTATAATTGTAACGCACATAAAGATATTCGCTGCTATGGCTCAGTTGGTAGAGCACATCCTTGGTAAGGATGAGGTCACCAGTTCGACTCTGGTTAGCAGCTCCAAAACAGTCTGCTTTGACAGGCTGTTTTTCTTTTATTTCAAAAAACTATTGCAGAATAGCGTGAAATGGTGTAAAATCGTAGTAAGGTTGCTTTAGTAAGCTTCGGGAAAGAGGTGCTTTGGGTGTCACAGGCAGAGAATAATCCGTTTAAGTATTCGGACACAAACAAAAGATACCATACCTATGATTATTATTTGAAGCACCGTTTTGGTGAAAAATGTGCAAAAATCACCCTTGATTGTGGCTTTACCTGCCCGAACATTGACGGTAAATGCGGTGTTGGCGGATGCATATATTGCTCAGGTGGAAGCGGCGCGCGCTTGGCGGATAATCTGTTACCGATTGAGGAGCAATACAGGCAAGGGGTTAACAAAATCCGCAAAAAATGGAATGTGAAAAAGCTGATTCCATATCTTCAAGCCTACACAAATACGTACACATCTCCCGAAATTTTGGGAAAAATCCTTGGCAAGGTATCCCAATTTGAGGGTGCTGTAATGATAGATATTGCAACCCGTGCGGATTGCTTGGGAGATGATATAATAGAGGTTCTTGACCGCGTATCAAGCAAAATCCCCGTGACCGTGGAGCTTGGCTTGCAAAGCTCAAATGATGAAACAGCAAGGCTGATTAACAGGGGGCACGATTTTGATACCTTTAAGGACGGGTTTTACCGTTTAAGGAAAGGCGCACCAAATGTAAAAATAGGCATCCACATTATAAACGGCTTGCCCGGGGAAACTAACGAGAATATGAAAAACACCGCTACACGTGTGGCTGATTTACACCCTGACCTGATCAAAATTCATTTGCTTCATGTTCTTGACGGCACTGTGCTTGGACAGATGTACAAAAAGGGAGAATATACTCCTATGGAAAGAGAGGAGTATATCTTAACTGTTTGCGACCAAATTGAGCTGTTACCTCCCGATATAATTATCGAAAGGGTAACGGGAGATGGCTTGGCAGAGGAGCTTTTAGCACCTGAGTGGAGCAAAAAGAAGGTTACGGTTATAAATGATATTGATAAGGAGCTGTTTAGAAGAGGCTCTTATCAAGGGATAAGGAGAGAAGTATAATGAATGTATTATGTATAGGAAACAGCTTTTCCGAGGACGCAACTACATATTTACAAAAAATAGCAAACGGTGAGCTATATGTAAGAAATTTAGCTATTGGCGGCTGCTCACTTGAAAGGCACTATAATAACATTGTCAATAACGTCTCGGATTACGGGTACGAGGTGGATGGCGAAAGCATAAAAATTTCTTCAATTGAAGAAACCGTCAAAGAGAGAAAGTGGGACGTTATTTCTTTACAGCAGGTTAGCCATTATAGCGGAATTATCGACACGTATGAGCCTTTTTTGGGCGAAATAGTGAAGTATTTAAAGGAAAAATGTCCAAGCGCAAGGCTTGTGCTGCACAGAACCTGGGCGTATGACGACAAAAGCGATCACGAGGGATTTGTAAGCTACGATCGCGACAGGAAAAAGATGTACAATGCCATAGTGGACACAACCAATAAAATTGCTGAGAAATACAGCCTTGATATTATCCCCTGCGGAGATGCAATTGAGCTTGTACGTGATTTGCCCGAATTTTCAAACGGGGCTGAGCTTAATATAAACCGTGACGGCTTCCATTTATCTTTTGATTACGGTAGATACTTAGCAGGTCTTGTTATGTACAGGTTTTTCACAGGCAAAAGTGCCACAGAGGTTGGCTTTGAGCCGAAAAATACAGATAAAGAAATCAACCGAAAATTAAAGGAAATTGCAAACAAGGTTTTTTTGAATTGAAGGTTATTAAGGAGATAAAAAAATGAACGTATTGTGCATTGGAAACAGCTTTTCACAGGATGCAACAAGATATTTGCACCAGGTATCGGGGGAGGAGCTTTTTGTACGCAACCTTTACATAGGAGGCTGCTCCCTTGAAAGACATTACAACAATATTGTGGGTGATGTAGCTGATTATGAATATCAAAAGAATGGAAGATGCCTAAGGATGATTTCAATCGCAGAGGCGTTGAAAAAGAAAAAATGGGACTACATCACCGTTCAGCAGGTAAGCCAAGATAGCGGAATTATCGACACGTATGAGCCTTTTTTGGGTGAAATAGTCAAATATCTTAAGGAAAACTGCCCAAGCGCGAAAATAGTTCTCCACAGGACCTGGGCGTATGCTCAAACAAGCGATCACGGCGGCTTTGTAAATTATGACAGGGACAGGAAAAGGATGTATAATGCCATAGTGGACACAACTAACAAGATTGCTGAAAAATACGGCTTTGATATTATCCCTTGCGGTGATGCAATCGAGATGGCAAGTGCTCTGCCGGAGTTTGAATTAGGCGCTGAGCTTTCTATGCACCGTGACGGCTTCCATTTATCTCTTGATTATGGAAGATATTTGGCTGCACTTGTTATGAATAAGTATTTTACGGGTAAGAATCCTATGGACGTGGAGTATGAGCCTGAAAACACCAATCACGAAATTATTTTAAAGCTCAAAAAGGTGGCAGCTGATACGATTGCTAAATAAGGTCAATTAACAAAGTATGAACTTATTTTAAATATAAAATATAATGTAGGCAAAATGCACAAAAATTTTGCCTACATTTTCATTTTATTCGTTATAAGTTTGTGCAACAATACAAAAATCGCTAAAAATTTTGGCACTAATTGACTTTAAACCACCAAAATGTTATAATATATGAGCAAGGAGGGGCATTGCGCCCTTTAATAATTTGTTGTTAAATAATGAAAGGAAGAAATAGTAATGAGAAAAACAACATTAATCAAAATCTTGTGCTTGGCATTGGCTTGTGCTATGCTTCTGCCTATGATTATCGCCTGCGGCAATGAAACACCACCTGCTGCATCAAGCGCTGAGGAAAAGGTAGAAATCACATTTAGCGCAAACAGAGGCACAATTGTTGACGGTAATTCAGAGGTAAAGATCAACAAGGGCTCAAAGCTTTCCGAAGGCAAGATGCCTTTAGTTGAAAGAGAAGGATATGAGTTCCTTTACTGGTCTTATGACAGAGCAGGTAATTCTGAGTGGGATCCTGTTGAAAAGTTTAAGGAGGACACAACTCTCTATGCTATTTGGCAAGAGATTGGCTCCGGCAATAACAACGGTGGCAACACCGATGGTAGCAACGGTGATGGCACAGGTGACGTAACAGATACCGAAAAGGAAATGGTAACTGTTAAGTTCAACACAGGTGTCGGTTACTTTGAGGACAATAAGTATACATACAGCGTTGAGAAGAACGGCTTCTTTACAGGAGCTCTTCCGATTCCTGTAAGCGATAACCCTGCTCACAAGTTTGAGGGTTGGTTTAAGGATGCGGCATTTACAAAGGTTGCTTCCCGTTCTGACCAATACGCTGCTGATACCGAGCTTTTCGCTTACTGGTCAACACTTACACAGTGTACTGACGGTTCTTATGACCACACATGGTCCGGCTGGGAAGAAACAGTAGCACCAAACTGTATAAAGGCTGGTACAATCTCACAGTTCTGCACAACCTGTAACGCTGAAAACAAGATGACAGGTAGCCCTGCAACAGGTCACGATTACAGACCTTGGGAGGAAGGCTTCCTCCGCAGAGAGCGCACATGTAAGGTTCCTGGTTGCGGATTTGAGCAGTATCAGGAATTTGAAAACATTACACTTTCAACTCTTGGCAACACACCAAAGAACCAGCTGTCACTTCAGATGGACAAGGGCTGGGGCTCTGACCGTGTCGCTTGCTTGATTGACGGTAGCTGGGATCAGCCAAACTCTGCTGTATTCTGTGGTAATGCTTGTGAGGTTAAGGTTACAATCAACCTTCTTACAGCAACTGAAATGGACAGAATCTACGTTAAGGGTAAAGGTGCAGGCTCAGGCTTCCAGGTTTTCGTTCAGTACGAGGGCGAGGCTGATTATTCACTTGTTGGTACAGGTTCATTCTTAGGCAGCTCTCAGAATGCTGATAAGGAAAACCGTGTAATCCCATATGCAGAGGTTGACAACACAAGAAAGGTTGTTTCTGTACAGATTTTGATGCCTACATGTAGCCAGGGTGAAGACTACTGGGAAGAGGTAGCATTTATTAAGATTCCTCCAATCGAGGCTGAATAATTAATAATTTATCCATTGGTGAACAAGTTGGTTCCCCCCGGCTAATTCCCGGGGGGAATATTTAATATGCGGGGTGCTTGCCCTGCGAATTAGGAGATTAAAATGAGAAATAAATTAGTTAAAATTTCCCTTTTACTAATTTCTTTGCTTATGCTGTTTTGCTTTGCCTCCTGCGGTGATGAGGAAACCCCTGCGCCCGAGAAGGTAAAGATTGAGTTCGAGCTTGGCAGAGGTAGCTTTGTTGATGAGGACTTTGAAGGAAGCATAGAAATTGATAAGGGTACAGCTATTGAGGAATATCCTGAGGTTAAGAGAAACGGATACACCCTTAAGGGCTGGTATTTTGATGAAGAATATGAAGAGAAGTGCGATGCGTCATATGAGTTTAACGAAAGTGTTACACTTTATGCACGTTGGGAAGTAACTGTTTTCTATACAGTTAAGTTTGATACCTCCCGCGCAGGCGCCGGTCAAAGTGTTCCTTCACAAACAATTGAAGAGGGCTGTAAGGTAACAGCTCCTGCCGACCCAACAAAGAAGGGTGCAACCTTCTATGGCTGGTGTGTTGGCGGCGATAAGAATAAGAAATGGGATTTTGATAATGACGTCGTAACCGAGAACATTACATTAACTGCGGTGTTTGAGATTACAGGCGGCGGCAACACCTCTACCTGTGAGCATGTGTTTGAAATTATCGAAAGCGTTGCCCCAACCTGTAAAAAGGAAGGTAAGATTGTTCAAAAATGTACAATCTGCCGTACTCAGCAAAGATTGGGCGCGGCTGACGACCCATCACTTGCTAAGCTTGAGCATTTGACTTTGGTTGAAACTGTTGAGCCAACCTGCGCTCTTGACGGTTATGAAAGAACATACTGCCCAAACGGCTGTGGGCTTGATGATGTTTATGTGTTGAAGGCAACAGGTAAGCATGAGTACGATGAAAAGGGCTACTATGCCGTAACTCAGCCAACCAAGTATGTTCCCGGTAAGCTTGAAAACCCGTGCGTGGTATGCGGCGGCGCCGCTCTTACTAAGGAAACACCTTACAAGGCGGAGGACTTTGAGCTTGATGAGCCTGATGTAAGCTACTTATACACAGGCGGCTCTTACGTAAATGAAAAGTTTGTTAATATTGCAACACACGGTAGAGTAGAGGTTTCCTCTTACTTCACTACCGCAATGGGACACCTTATTAATGACGGTGATGCTATTTCCTTCTGGAATGCAGATACATACGTTGATGGCGCTGATTATACAAAGGATTGGTTCTCCATTGACTTTATGCAGAACTATGATATTGGCGCACTCAGATTTGTTCTTCCTAACTACTATGCTTGGGAGCTTGGCGAGGATTGCTATGTTTCCTATGACTTAGAGTATTGGGATACAGAGAATGAGGAATGGGTAAGCATAGGTACTGTTTCCGATAAGAATGCTGTTTCTATTGGTATTAACTGTGAGCTTATGCTTGAGCTTGATACGCCAATCAATACAAACAAATTAAGAGCAAGGGTAACACACGCGACCCGTTATACCCCTGCGGTTGTATATGAATTAGAGGTATTTGCAAAGACTGAAGAAACTATTCGTTTACCACAGGCAATTCATACAGAGGCTACAGCTTCCGTTTCCGGTAAGTATAACGAATGGGTAAGCGGTGCAGGCGCTCTTGTTGATAATTCTCTAGGTACTGCTTGGACAACAGATGCAAGATACAATCCTACACCATGGGCACTGCTTGAGTTCCCTGTTGAAAAGTATATTGCTTGTGTTCAGTTCTCAACAAGCACTATTCAGGGCAGAGCATTTAAGCTTGAGATTTACGAAGATGGCAAGTGGGTTGAGGTCGGCAGTTATACTGTTCCCCAAAAGGGAGCTTTAAACGAAAACGTAATTTCAAATGCAAACGATGTTTGTACATTTAACGTTGAGATTGAAAAAAAGGCTTCCAAGATAAAGCTAACAATTACCAAGGAGCCACAGTATTGGAACAGTGTTATGTATGACATTACTCCATACACCGTAGTTGAAAAAGCATATGGTGAAATGAACACTATGGAGTGTACACACAAAAACCCAAGAAAGGGTACTGTTGTTGCTCCTACCTGCGAAACAACAGGCTATACAGTAGTAACCTGTGCTTGCGGCTTTGAAATGAAAACAGCTGCAAAGGACGCACTTGGACATGATTTTGGCAAATATACAGTAGAAAACGAAGCTACTGCAACAGCAATCGGTACAAAGATTTCAAGCTGTAAGCGTGATGGTTGTTCAGCTGTAAGCACCATTACCTACGAAAAGGATTACTATGCACCGGTTGTAACACCTTATCTCCACAATGCTCCTGCGGCTTGGGCGCAGACATATGATGACGGTAACTACACACCTACATATGAGTGGGTAAATGAGCATCTTGCAAAGTACGGCGCAAGAGCAACTGTTATGATGTCAATTACATACTCTGATGCACTTGTTTCAGTATGGCAGGAACACTTTACACGCGGCGTGTTTGACTTGGGCTCACACTCCTACAACCATACAAGCATTTACGCAAGCTCCTTGAGTGAGGGCTCAATGCTTCACGAGGTTGTAGATGCACAGTATTGGTTCAGACACAACTTCAAGGGTCAGCATCTTCTTGCATTTGCAGCGCCTTTGGGTGCTACATCAAATGATGTTGCTGAGTACTTGACAGGTCCTTTGGCTGCTAACCGTAACGGTGGTGACACAGGTATATTCTATAATACAATTGATCAGCTTACAAACAGATTGGTTTGGGGTGACTTGAACTCTTACATTTCCAAGGCTGACCAAACAGAGGGTATTTATGTGTATGTAAACAAGAACGGCGGCGCTTTTGTGGCAAATGTAACCGAAACACCTAAGCTTGATGCAGACGGCAACCCTGTCCTTGACAAGGATGGCAACCCTGTTGTTGACGTAACAACAGAATACGTTTGGAGCGCTGATGTTAACCAAGGAAATGCAGGACCTGCACTTCTTCTTAACGCAGTAGGCAAGTACGTAGAAGCAGAAACACCAAATGTTAACCTTGTATTCGATGAAACAGAAATGAAATTCGTTGATGTTGGTTATGAGGGCGGTACATATCGCTACATAGCTGAGGACTATAGATACGATTTCTTTGAAACAGGCTCTTACAACTATGTTGACGGTGAGTTTGTATTTGTAGACGGAAATGACGGAGAATATAGGCTTCTTAAGACAACAATCGGTTCATATGAAAAGGGTGTTGAAAAGCTTGTTTCAGTTGGCGGCTTTACAGTTGAGTGCTTACACACAGTTGGATTTACCAACGTTATTTATTCAAGCTATGAATCTACAATTTCCAAGCTTGAGCATTTAACAAGATTTGGCGTTTGGGCAGCTTCCTACAACGATCTTGTCAGATATTTAAAGGAAGCTCAAAACGTTAAGATAGACACTCTTGAAAGAACAGATTCTTCTATCACAATTTCTGTAACAGACAATCTTGATAACTATATGTACAATCACGCTATTACAGTTAAGGTTGACATTCCAAACGGTTGGAAGAGCGTTACTGTTACACAAAACGGAGCTGAAATTCCATTTGTTTCGATGAGCGAGTACAGCCATACAAAGAATATGTCAACTGTAAGCTGCGCTATTGAAGACGGCTATCTCTATGTTGACGTTGTTCCTGACGGTGGTGATGTTGTTATCACTGTTGGCGACAGAGATGAAGAGATTGATGACTATGAAGAAAAGGTAACTGTAACCTTTGAGCCGGGTGAGGGTGAGCTTGGTAGTCTTGAGTATGAAGCAAGAGTTGAAAAGGGCAACGTTTGTGAGTCCTTCCCAACTCCTGTAAGAGAGGGCTACAAGTTCCTTGGCTGGTATTTTGACGAAGAGTATGCAAATAAGGCAGTTGAAGGTGTAACTATCTTTAGCGAGGATGTAACACTTTATGCAAAGTGGGAATCAATTCCGCTGTGCAATGACGGTACATACAACCACAAATGGGGAAACTGGATTCCTACAGCAACAGGACAAGAGCGCGCTTGTAAAAATTGCGCCGCTATTGATGTTGAGGTTATTGAAACTCCTGAGGAAAATCCCGAAGGAACACCTGAGGAGCTACCCGAGAAAATACCCGGTGATGAAACAGATTCAGAAACAGGTACAGAAGAGCTTGAATAATGTGGGGAAGCATTTAGCTTTTCCAAACTATTATCAATAAATTAATAAAAAGAGCTATTGTACTCAGCGGTAAAACCGCGAGAGCAATAGCTCTTTTTTAACGTGATGGAAACTATTGTAAGCCCCACGATTTTACGTGGGGCTTACTTACAATTATATTTCGATTTGATATTTAAGCAAAACACTCTCAAGGGTAAAGGGAACATCATAGTCACTTCTGACCTTTAGCGTAGGTGACTCGTCAAAGGAATTGAACTCAAGGCGAACTCTTTTTTCCTTGCCAACCAGCTTGTATTCTGCTACAACAGAGGAAACAATAATCTCATCCTGCTCCAAAAGCTTCTTAAGCTTTTCGTAGTATTCACAGGTGCCCTCGGTCAAAAAGCAGCTATATGTAAAGGTGCGCTTTAAGGATAGGAATGCCAAGCCTCTTTTCATGCGTTCTTCAACAGGCCTTGCAGATACAATGACGGAGTCCAAGCCCGACTTGAAAAATGGGATGGCATTGTACTGGGGATCACTGGCTTGAATATAAAGCTTTTCAATTTCTTCGGCATTAAAGCCCGGTACATCCAAGTCTTTGATTTTAGCTTCAATATCTTTTAAAACAAAATAGCCGTCAACCAAATGCTTTTCTTCGGTCTGCGTTACCTTTCCGTTTAATATGTCGGCTTTAATTCTCTTTTTGACAGAATCGGCAATTTCTACCAATGCCACGTCAAGAAAAGCACCCCTTAACTCTCTGATTTTTTGGTTCAGCTCAGCAGTAGATAACGGTACATAGCTTTTTAATTCTTCCCTAAAACTCATACTAACTCCTTTGCCTTTAATCGGTTCTACGATAAAGCAATAATATCACTCTCTAATAATTTTATCATAAGTTTATATCAATGTCAACAAAATCCTTAAATATTGCTTACCCTATCATATAATTGTTGACAGTGCAATAAAAAAGCAAATCTACATCATAAGCAAACATTTTTGCAGGTTATGTTTTTTGTTTATAAACACGGCTATGATAGTAAATATCATAGTTACAAAGGCTATTAAAACCTCGTATGTAACAAACATACAATAAAGGTGTGTATAAACAATTCATATCGCACCACTCCTTTCTACCAAGAACCCCAAGCCTCGCACACTCGGCTCGAGGACCCCGGATATGTATTTGAAAGGAGCAAAGAATTTTAACTCCCTTCATTTTATTGAAAAGAGCATAACCGCCACCGTGCAGGGGTTCCCCGAAGCGCATAGGGGTCCTCAAAGCGAAGTATGAGCTTTGGGGTTCGCGTAAAATGAGCTTTGGGGCGTTCCCGTATTGGATGACTCCCGAATGTATATTATCATAAAGTGCAAAATATGTTAAGTGCATATAGTTAAGCGAGTGCCGAAAAATCAGCACTCGCTTTTTCTATCAATTCAATGTTTTTTCAAATATTCACGCAAACGGTATTCTTCTGTTTTAACTTTCTCTAATTTGAGCAGAGCGGTCTTTACTCTTTCATCCTCAATAATCTTGTCAATTCCTTTTATCTCTTTTAGCTCTTGCAAAAGAATTTCGCTGCGTGACTTTCCGTCAACCCTTATTCCACCGGCTTCCAGAATGTTTTTTAATAATGGTGTTGTGTGATGCTTAATTTCATACGTATCAAAATGTACGCTGAAATCACTTGCTCTTTCAAGCCACCTTATTGAGTTTTCTGTATCTCCAACTTCAAGATATAATCTTAATAATGTTTTGCAAGCATCGACTGCGACTTGTGAATGAAATTGATAATCACCATCAGGAAACAACACATCCATTATACCAACTATTTGCTTTTGCATAACTATTTTTTCTTCTGTTGAATACACAGGCTTTTTATCAATAAAATGATATGATATTAAATCTATGCATTGAAGCATTTCGCTAAATAACTCAAGCAAATAGCTTTGTTTTTTCTCTAATCCCTCTTGACCATAATCTCCCCATTTATGTAGCATAAATTGCTCTTTCGAATATAAAAACGGAACCATTTGCTCAACGACATGCATCATTTTTTCTTTTTCGCCTGTGTAATCGTAAGCCGTTGCTAAAGAGTCAAGAGCCTGATTTCTTATTCCACTATCGGTACAATGCTCAAGGACATAATTTAAAATGTTAATAACTTCATTATAAACCGCCTTGTCTTTGTTTTTAAAATTGGATGAAATTAAAGTATTAGCAAGCCTGACTTTTATTAAATACGACCTTGGAAACTTCGATTGAGCCTCTCTTAAAACCTCTATTGCTCTTTCATAACCATCTGTAACAATAGCTTTATAAGATGAAAATATATACTCTTCCACTTGTTTTTCATCATCGCCAAAATTTACACCAAGTATTTCATCTGTTGACACGCCAAATGCCTTTGATAAGGGAACTATTTGAGTAATATCAGGATAACCCACATCTCTTTCCCATTTTGATATTGCTTGAGGAGTTACACCAACAAGTTCCGCAAGTTCTTCCTGTGTTATCTTTCTTTGTTTTCTTAACTCTTTAATAATTTCGCCAATCGTTCTTGCCATAATAGTCCTCCGCAAAGTGTATTTCGGTACCGTAACTATATTGTATCATATTTATTATACCATTTACACATACAGAAAAGCAAGAAAAAGTAAACGATGCGTTTATGTTTTGATAAAAAGAAAAGAACGCAAACCGTGGGTTCGGTTTACGTTCTTCTTGGCGCGCCCTGAAATCGCAAGCGATTTAAAGGAGATACATTTCCTGACGGAAATGCGCATCGCCTACGCTCAGGTGAGCAAGCTCCCCCGCTTAAGGCTCGCGTCCGAACTCAACTCAAAAACGCGGGGCGTTTTTGAAGGAGGTTCGAATCGACAGGGCACAATAAAAAGCAAAACCACCCTTTTGGGTGGTTTCACTTTTTATGGCGCGCCACATCTAACCTCAGTTGAACACCTGTGTAAAACCTCTGAAAAACCTTATGGTATAAGGGTTTAAGGCGCTTTTTTGAAATAAATAAAAATGTAAATTTTGTAAATTTGCATGCAAAGAAAACACATGAAGAAAAAATAGTTTTATACAATTTACTTAATAAAAATTTCATGATTTTCCAAAACATACTTGACTTATATCTGTATAAGGAGTATAATTTAACATGAGAAGTTGTATGATTTGTTGAGGGGGGAAACATGAAAAAATATAAGAATAAAAAAAAGTCTAGTCGCTCCATTAGAGGAAGCCTTAGACCAATTGAAAAAACAGTATTTTATGATAATTTTTTGGCTCTTTTACATTCAGTGGATGTTGTCGATCTTGATTTGTTAGAGTTATTTAGAGAACAATATAAAAATGTTATTGCAATATATATGCGTCATGTTTCGACAGTTACTGGAAACAAAAAATATATTTCGATTGATACTATTCTTGCTAATACAAATATTTTTGACCCTCATGAAGTAGGCTTTATTGTATGTGCAACTTCATACTACAATGAAGACAAAGACATAATCAAGGTGGATTTATCGGGTTCTGCTACAGGTTCAAAAGACTGTAAGAAGGCTTTTTCGCAAGCAAAAGCTAATTCTGAAATCATTTTTCAGCGTATGATCCAAAAAATTATAAAAAAAATGAAAGATGGTGTTTGGGAAAACATTACGCAAGAGCATATAAAGCAATATGAATCTATAGGTAAGGCTGTGGCTTTTCTGGTGAAGTACATACCCTCGTTATACATTAAGAAGTTGCCTTCTCAATTGTCCCTTGAGAATTATAAGGCGGCTGAAGAAAAAGATGCGTCCATAGAGGAACACTATCGTTTTGATTACGAGTCAAACAAATACAAACTTAAATCAAAATGTAGACATAATTTTTCTTCACTTACGCAAGAGTGTGCTGCTTTTATCTTTTGTTGCAGTTTTAATAATGTTATTTGATTAAAACGGCATGCTTCCATGCCGTTTTATTGTTAAGGAGGAATTTGTATGAATGGTATAAATCAAAGATTATATAATGAACTTTTTGAAAAAAGAGAAGTTTCATGCTTCCTTGAAAGTTATAGGGATATTTATGATCAAATATGGCCCTGCGAAAATTTGTTCAAGCAGTTTTTATCATCAAATGATACATCTGTAAAGATGGATACGGCAAAAAAGATATACTTTTATATCCAAATGTATGATAATTTTTTCCTTCCTTCAAATTATATAAACAACACAATAGACTATCAAGAAAGATATAAAGTAAATAACACCCTAGGATATATTCCCCAAGATCATGTAATCCATAGTGTCAACACGTATATATTAGGTGTTTATTTGTTTTTTAATATGACCGTATTGAATAAAAAATTACTTGATCAAATATTATATGCAGGATCGAATAAAGATAAAATACAAATTTTCATTAAAAATTGGAGATGTTTTGCATTTTACCATGATGTTGGATACTATTGGGAAACCAATTTCAATAGTGTAGAAAACCAAGAGTGCAATGATGGTAAAGAATCAAATGCAACAAGAAAAGATAACTCGTTTTGGTACGATTCAATATACTTTTATGTGATAAAAAGTGTAGCAAGACTTATTGTAAACATAGCATTCTTGCGTAATAGCGATAAGAAATTTTGCTTAGAATCTTTATTAAATAATATTAACTGTATTTGGATATACGATGGTGAAACAATTGACCTAGACGGATTGAACGCGACACTACATGAGTTTGATTCTGCAACAATGATATGTGATAGTGATACTCTATATGGGCTAGGTAACTCTTATCCGTTGTTAGAAGAAGAAAAACATCTATGCGTTATTTTTGATCAAACCAATACAGCAGTAGCCTTTATTATTAAAGAATCTAATAAATTTACAAAATGTATTTTTAGGGAAAATTATTATTTAGATGTATCTAATGCACGTTTGCCAGAAGGTTGGTATTGCAAGTATTTCGTTAGCGATTTTAAGAATAACATATTGAGACTTGTACCCACAGGTCAATTTGGCATAGTATTTGCTTTCTTTGATAATTTACCCGAAAAGCACAAAAATCAATTTGATTTTTATAATGCACATAATTGTGAAATTAATGATTTTTATAATTGTATATGCGAGTGGCTTATACTAAATACAAAAGATAGGGATTTATCAAACAACACAGCTATAGATTTAATAAAAGGTAAATATACTAAAGACTCTTTTATAGAAATTATTAGAAATAATCTGCTGGATTTTTGTAAAAAACGAGATGATAAGTGTTTTTCTCGGGAAAAACTGGAGGAAACGATTCGTAAAGCCGCTAATGAAATCATTAAATCATCAGAAAAACTGAAAGAAGAAGTTATCACAAATCAAAATCGAATTTATCAAAAAGAAAATGGTGTATCTTATGATATTCTTTCATATAGTCATCATTTATATGTACAGTTGCTTAATCATTTTGGATTGCTTGGTAATAATGAGGCAAATATAAATGTGGATAATTACAATTTTGCAACTCAATATAACAAAAATGGCATAGATAAATTATTTAACCATAATCCATCAAATGAGTTTGCAGAAAACCTGTACAAAAAGATAGTTGAGTTATGTGATAATTTAAAAATTTCAATTAAAGCTTTATTTAATTATTCCCCGGAGCATTCCTCATTTGATCATGGACTTATATCTTCAGGGCTTTTATATCAATCTGCTGTTTTAAACAATCTAATATTGAATTTTTCCACATCAAACAAAGCTGTTAAGTTGTCTTGGTATGATGTGCCTGATGTTAACTTTTTTAATAGCCAAGAATGCATAGATCAATATGCAAATATTATTTTTGCAGTATTGTTGCATAATGTAGCAACCAAAGAAAACAGCCCTAAAGTAGGTGTGATGTATAAACAAAACATTCAAATTAATCCATTCGCATTTTATGGGGCACTTTGTGATCTGTTACAATTGTGGGGACGTCCAAAGCAAATAAATTTATCAAAAAGTTATTTACCTGAACATCACTTTTTGGATACAGATTTTGACATAGTTGCTGTCGAAAACAAAATCAAAATATTCTGTAGTAGAGGCGATCTAGAGTATGTTAAAAATAAAATTAACGAAGGCAAGACATATATACAAGGAATACAAAATATTATTGAAGTTCACTCTATTGAATAAGCCGTTTGTTAATAATTTTAAATTTTATTTACATGGTCATTGTATCGTCTATGTATAAAAGGTTTGTAGCCAATTAAGGAATATTATTGCAATTATGGTACGCATAATAGAAATATAGTTTAAAGCTTTTTTATAAAAAACGAGTTGTAACAAGCAAAGAATAAATCAGCCCTATGATGCTTCTGTTGGTGTAGGTATCAATCCAAGCGCCATCATTTTTGCCAAATGTTCTTTTAGTATATTTCTAATTTTACTTTCAAAAGAGAGTAAAGATTGACTCTTTTTTGGTTCGTCCCTGTATAACTCATTGCTATAAAGTCCCATATCCCCCCATCGCTTATTATTATCTCTTTTCGATTCCAATGCTGTAAATATATTGTATGAACTGGAAGCAAAAGATTCTATATCGCTTAAATCTGTTATGTATATGTTAGATTTGATAAATTCTGCTTCTGCTGATTCGCTATCGACATTCAAGTCATTGAATACTTCAGTCAAAATTCTTGACTTGAAAATAAAAGCATTTTCAAAAACAACAACCAATCCAAAAACATTGGCTTTGTCTATGTTAGATGAAGAAGTGAATGGATAATACTTAGAATCCAAGAAATCAACAATTCTATTATATATCTGCTTAACATTTTTTGCATATTGTTTTATATTGTTTTCTATATCTGTTTCATTGAAATGACGGAGCGAAAGCTTTGGTGTAGACAGTTTAGAATCGATAAAGCAAAATCTATTGCCGTCTTTGATCATAACGTCTGGAGCATCAACGGTTTGTCGTCCTACCACATATGGTATTTCAGGAACAACTTCTTCATAAACATGTCCATCTTTTAGAATATACTCAATATATGATTGCGCTACATACTTTCCAATATTTTCTCGAATTCGACCATTATCATTTGTAACTCTTGTTACCAACGATTCGCATACAGCATCGATAATTAAATATGGAACAGGAAGATAGATATTAGAGTTAAATTCTATATAAGGGTATGGATAAAGATAATTAAAACCGTAAACCACGTTATTTACATCGCCCAAATTCTTTTCGTTCTGCCTTTCGATATATTCGTCCCGAGTTATGCACAGTAATTTTATAGCGTCAATGTGGGTTGTACTGATGTATCGAAAAGCATTTGATGAATTTCCATCCATGCTGGCAGCAAAATATGTTAAAACTGCAAGTTCAATGAAATATTTATAGGATAGTCCATTGAAGTTTTCTGAAAATATTTTTGGCATGTCTATCTTATTATTTTTGAATGACCAAAAATAATCATAACGATACAATCGATTTAACGCATATTTTTGAGGCTTAAATTGTACCATACCACAAGCCATGAAGAAATCATTTGCGAATTTCGGGGTGTCTATCTCTTCTTTAAGCTTGGGCGGTAAAAAATTTCTAATAGTTGTAATGATTTTGCAAAAGGCTTTACTGTTGTGCGTCTTAAATGATTTAGTCGGATGAGTGCCAGTTGAAAGAATAGATAACTCGGCAAATGCCTCAATTTCCCAAGGCATGACAGTATTACTGGTTTCATTTGGAAACAGTTCCAAATGATCAAAATGCATTAACTTTTGTGCAGAGGTTTGAGCAACCAACATCTTTTCAAAAAAAGTGTATTGTGTAAGCTCCTTTAATATTTTCTTCATTTTATTTTTTTTGAACATATCGTCCTCCTTTTCAAGTTAATCGTATTAAACAAAAAGCTCCTTTTAAGCGATATTGCTAAAAAGGAGTTTGTCTAATAAAATCTGAATTCCTTTTAGAAAATTAGATTTGCTCAACGCATTGATTGTAAATGATCTATAATTTCAATCATTGTAAATTACAAATGACTCTACTAATTTACTCGTATTTCCAGACAAAATAATGCTTGTATCATTGTATGTAAAACTATTTACATACTCATCATTCATAGGAGGCTTATGCTTATATATAAGAGCTGCTTCCGCACGTTCTCTATCAGGATTAATAGCAGGAGCAAACGAATAACACAATGTCTGATTTTTTTCTAAAGCATTTTTCCAATCACTCAATCTTTCATGGTTATTAATTCTATCATTTACGTTATTCGATTCGCCAATATACAACAATTTGTGGATTGTTACTTTTTTTGTATCATGGTTGTATGTACAAGTATAGACACAATAAATTCCTGATTTGTCGGGGATACCTTTTTTGTTTGCTTCTCTCCAATATCCATCAAAATTCAAACTAATAGTAACCATTTGTTTCTCCTTCTTTTAAATTAAATTTTCTAGTCACTTCTACTTTTTAACTAATATGCTAATTCAAATCACAGAAATAGTTATTTATATATTCGTAAATGTTAATTGCCAACTCGCTTGAATGTTCACTGTTTCCGCAGCCTTCTTATTCATTATAACACAATTTATATTATTTTTCAAGGTTTCTATTTATATGGTTAGCGAATTTTGCATATTAGAGTAATACTATGTTATATCCATAAAGTGCAAATAATTAAAATGCCAATCGGCGATGATTCGGGCTTTGTATAAATGAAAATTGTTTTCCTAAATAGGAAAGTTCTTGATTCTCAAGGGCTTTTGGTGTAATGTAGTCTGTTTCATACTACATAGATGGTCGAAGTGGCGACATCTAATTCAAAACACCCACGAAAAAGTGCAATAAAGCCTTGTGGTATAAGGGAATACGGCGTTTTTATTAAAATCAAAATTGTGTAGATTTTGTAATTTGGGACACTAAAAACAGAGCAAATAAATGGTATTTTTTGAAAAAACAATTCAAATATACATCTGAACAAGTACGTTTAAGATGTAATCCCGCTCCTTTAATTTGTAATCATCCTTTAAATATAAATCAACATTTTCCTCATAAAACAAAAAAGCCTGATGTTCAAATTCATCAGGACTTTTCTTGTCTATGTAATTGTAGTAAATTTCAACCTTGTCGTCAAATAGTATGATTTCCTTTACCAAAAGTTTAATCATTTGCAAAGGTTCTTTTTTGATACATTTAGATATGAACTTAATAATATCTTCCTTCGTAATAGCCGATTTTTCTTTAGCCTTTTCAATTAAAATTTTGCCCTCTACAATATCAAGCTTTGCTTCAAATTCTTCAAGTTTTTCTTTTGTTTTAGAAGAACGGTAGCCCTCTGCTATTGCATCCAAAATATTATCAATAGATTTTGTAAGAGCAGCCTTTTCTTCTAATAAAATATTGAGAACGGATGTATCGGCAACTCTTTGTTGATGAAGCTCCACTATCTTATCTGCAATAAAAGATAAATTTTGCCTGTCCTCAAAAAATTTAAGAATTGAGTCAACAATCAAGCCTTCAATAGTTTCCTTTCTAATAGTATCTTTCTTACAACCGTTTACCGCATTTTTTCTACCAAAGCATTTATAGTAACGCTTAACCTTTCCGCTTTTGCCTGTGCCGCTCTCTGATGTGATAGTTTTGCCACAGTAACCACATTTCATTTTGCCTTTAAGAATATAAATTGCATCGGAATCGTGTTTGCCGTAACGGTTGCCATCAATCTTTGTTTGAACAACCTCAAACAACGTATTTGGTACAATTTGAGGATAAATATTAGTAAATTCTTCATTGCCGTATCGTACTATACCAATATATTTTTCGTTTCTCAGAAGCTTATATACTGTATTTCTACCTAACGGCTTTCCGTTATGATATATTCCTTCATTTGTAAGGTCGGCAATAATATCTTTAACAAATTTGCCTGCTGCAAACTCTTGGAATATTCGGATAACAATTTTAGAGGTATTTTCATCAATATATATTTTCTTGTTTATTACCTTGTAGCCAAACAACACAGCTCCACCGGCAAAGTGTCCTTTAATTCTTCCCTCACGCATTCCACGCTTAACTTTTTGTGATAATTCCGCCGAATAATATTCTGCCATACCTTCAAGTAAGGACTCAAGAATAATGCCCTCCGGGGAGTCCGGAATGTTTTCTTTTACGGATATAAGCTTAATGCCATTATCACGTAAGGTCTTTTTGTGCATAGCCATTTCGTATTTGTTTCTTGAAAATCTATCAAGCTTGTATACAAGTACATAATCCCAAGCGTTCTTTGAGCAATCCTTTAATAATCGTTGAAAATCTGTTCTATTATCGTTAGTTCCCGTCATAGCTCGGTCAATGTATGTGTCAACAATAACAATATCATTTCGCATTGCGTATTCGTTGCACTCTCTTAGTTGTCCCTCTATGGATTGCTCAGTTTGTCTTTCACTCGAATATCGAGCATAAACTACTGCTGTTTTCATTTTGAATCTCCTTTTCTTTAAAATTTGTTGTATTGATACAATCATAAACTAAAAATTTTCGTTTTTTTACTATCTCACTCACCCACTTTCCTTTCGTAATAAGCCAATTTCAATCTATAAATCAACCACAATTCAAACAAACTATGATAAAAACCTATATTTACTGACTATTTAACTCATTCAAACACAACTTCTCCTCAGCGGGAAAAGGCAGGGCTGACAAGGGCTTGCCAGAACTAAAATGCTTGTAAGCAACAATTAAGATACCAACGCATTTTCGTTCCCCCTTTTCAGCACTGACTTTTTCTGCTATACTCCAAAACCAAAGGAAAAGTGAAACTTTGTAAAGGATAATGCAATATTCAGTAAGAGTTTGACAACAAACTGTGTGAATAAAAAGAGGAAATTAGCAAAGTAAGTTAGTGGAAAATACACTTAAAATTTGATAAAGTATAGGTACAAGCAAAAAAGGAGGGATATATGATTGGAAGAGATAATTGTCAAGGGCAACGAGGCAGGCTTAAGGGTGTATGTAAACGGTATACCTAAAATTGAAAACATACCTAATGAAGAGCTAACTCCGTTAATAGTAAGCTTGGAAATAGCGGTATCAAATCACTTTGAAAATTATCAAAAACGAAAAAAATATACAAAGAAAAAATGAAGATGAAAATTTCTTTATATCTTCAAATTTTATCTTGACAAACGAACCTTATTGTAGTATAATCATAAACGAACTATAAGTACGATATTGCAAAAGGGGTGAGGTTATGAAAACCTTCAACGAAGAAAATTTAAAAAAAGTTGCAGACTTCATAATTTCACACATAAGAAGCTTTGGCGAAGCTCCTTCATTAAGAGAAATTTGTGAAGAGTGCAACATAAGCTCAAAAAGTACAGTTCAAAACATGGTTACAGAGCTTGAAAAACGAAAGATTATTTCAACTGAAAGAATTGGAAAAAGAAAGTTTATTTCCGTACCAAGTAATTTGAGTATAGGTGAAATTTCTAATGCAGCCATGGTTGGAGAATGCTCTTGTGGTCAACCCATACTTGCCGTTGAGAATATCGAAGCTACAATTCCACTGCCTGTAGAGATATTTGGCGAGGGTGAGCATATTATATTAACTGCAAAAGGGTTAAGTATGATAAACAGAGGAATATATAACGGAGACTATATGATAGTCAACACCTCACTATCTGCAAAACCCGGCGATGTAGTTATAGCAAGAGTAAACCAAGAGGAAGCAACAGCAAAGATTTTAAGAAAAGAAAAAGGTACATATTATTTAGAAGCAGCAAACGATTCTCTTGACGAAAATGGGGAAAGGATATATAAGGATATCCATCCAGAAGGTCAATGGGAGATTATAGGTGTAGTAAAATATGTAATACACAGTACCGAAAAGGATGTAAGAGATAATTAAGCAATAACTTACCCGTTTTTATTGCTATGATTATATATACAAATTAAATAGTCGGATATTAAAAATGAATTTACTCGGTAAAAGGAAATCCCGACCGTTACAAAGTAAATTAATTCTCCTGTTTTTAATATCAAGAGGGAAAATAGGAGGTGTAAAATAGTGCAGGCTGTTAAACAAACACGTTGTCCTAATTGTAGTAGTCCTATGAAATTAACTATCAATCAAGAAAAAAGCAGTGGCGTATGTAAAAACTGTAATTCATTGATAGTAGAGCAACGAACAATTAACGAATTGGTAATAAGAGTTATAAATCAATTCAAAAAAATTAAATAATGAAGCGTTTACAAGCAAAGCTGGGTTGTGGCAGGATCACGTAATTCCCACTCACTACTTGATAAATAAGGTTCGTGTCAAGGCATAGTATCCTCTACGAACAGAAAGCTCTAATAAGGGTTTTTTGTGCGTGGAGGATTTTTTAGTTTTTATATAATTAAAAGGAGATAAAAAATGATAACAATGAAGGAAATTAAGGCTGATTTAGCAGAAATCAAATATTTTTATGGCAAGCAAGAACTGTTTCAAAAGGTATGCGACGTTTATGGAATGTGCGATATAGTTAAAAAGGTAGAAAGGTACAACGCACTGATATGTAAAGCACCAGCAAAGCTTTATGAGTTATACTATCATTTGTATGTTAGCAGTAACACACAGGAAGCAACTGCGGATATTATGTGTTATTCGCCTAACTATATTTGGAGATTGAATAAACAATTAATGAAATTTTTCTTTGATGAAATAAATAAGGAGGAAAAGGTATGATGTGCGGAAATTACACACCTGACTTTATGATAAATGCCACCAATGTCTATAGAACTAAGGAATATAGTTAAACAAAAAATATCAATATTTTCTCCGCCGATTATGAATAATTGAATCTGCAAACTGAGCATATATAGTTAATAACTTTAAATTTTCTTTTCATTCGAATCGCATATAAGATTTATTAATCGTGGCATAGCTGGAGATAAAAAATTCGATCTTTATGACATAATAATTTGACTTTACAATTATAAATAAGTGTTAAATATTTTATTTTCAATTTAGAAAGAGAATAATATTTAGTTTAGTAAAATAAACATGTGATATATACAAAAAAATCAAGGATTTCGTTTTGCAAATCCTTGATTTTCAGTTTTGTATAGATGATAACTATAAAAAGCTAATTTGTAGCAACACAAATTCTGTGTTCTATTCTTTCTGCATATGTATTTGATTTCTCAAATCCTCACAAGTTAAAAATAACTCGTTTAAAAGCTCAGGGTCATAATCCAAATCTCCCTGTTCTCTTTTTGTTCTAAGATTTTGAATTGCTTCATATAATTCCCCAATTTTATGAATTTCGCTAATTGGTCGATAATTAAAGCCTAAACGATTTGACATGTATTTTCCAACCGAGCTTATTCCAACAATATTGCCATCATTGCATCGTTCCAAATTAGCGTCATATTCATCAGATGCAGGATCAATATATCCCTTTTTTCCATCATCTGTGATATTTTTACTTGGATCACCACTGGGCCAATCATCTCGTTTTTTGTTATTGCATACCTTACATGAAAAAACCAAATTACTATATTTGTTCTTATATTCGGGATATTTTTTCTGTGGAACAAAGTGATCTATTTGGCTTTGACAATATGTTGCCTTTAAATGGTTGCCACAGTATCCACATATTCCAAAAAAATCTTCCTCAACTTGTGTTTTATGTTTTTCCCAATGCGATATTTCAATTTCTCTTCGTTTAATTTTAAACTTCCCGTGTATTCTCATCTTCTTATTTTCCCTCGGTTAGTTTTTTGATGCTATTTAATACTTTATCTAACTTTTCACTCAAGGCAGGTGTTAGCAATGATGGGTTTATTTCATCAATAAGATCATATGAATAAAGAAGTTTATACAAACTAATTAGTCTTTGCTCTTCAACGGGTGTTAAATCATTATAGTTTTTTCGTCTTAATATTAAAGTTTGGTATTCTTGAACATTTAGTTCCATTCTTTTTTTGAAAACTGTAATCAAATTCTCAATGGTCTTAATAAAGTTAGAATATTCGGGGCCATCAACATCATTTGTCATTATGTTTCTATCCAATATCAAGGCATGCATAACAGTATTGTCATTTCTGCTATCTGCTGCAAAGCTTGTTAGAATAACAGATGGAAAATCGGGTATTTCAATATTTAAATATCTAACTAAAGAATTCCCATCTATCAACTCTTCATTGTGATTTTTGGATAAATCATAATCAATAATTATCGCATCTAATTTTTCTCCAAGAATATAGTCTCTAAGTTGTGCTTTTGTTTCTATTCCTGTAATTTTAATTAAATCGATTTCATGAAACGCGAAATCCACCTTATAATTCTCATATTCTCGATTTTCATCATCCAAATAACCTATCCTGTACATAATTCACCTCTATATTATTATGTCAATGTAAAAACCATTTTCAGATTTTATATTTTTAGATAAATCTATTCTTCCCTTATAATCAGAAATTATGTTATTAACTATCCACATTCCTAAGCCTGTACCTTGCTTTTGACCGTTTACAATATCTCCAGTAACCATCTGTTTTAATATAATGTCCGGATTAACTTTAAACTCAGGCAATAAGCCTTCCCCGTTATCATTATAGCTTATAATAATTTTATCTTCATTTGCAACTACCGATACTGATATTTTTTTGTTAGCTATTTTTCCTCTTTTAAAAGACTTAAAAGAATTGGAGATTAAATTATGGAATATTGACTCGATTTCATACGGAAAGCAAACAAGCCAAATTTCTTCTTCGCTGAAATTAGTCTCGAATTCAATATCATCACCTAAAGATTTTTCCCAAGACTCAATACATTCAAATATTAGCTCTTTCACATTTACCTTTTGGCGTGTTCGTTTATCTGCACGAGTACTTCCTATAGTGACTTGAAACCAAGACTCAAAATCCTTAGTAACATCTCTAACCTTATTTATAGCAGCTATTGCTTCATCTATATCTTTTCTAATTCGATATGCTTCACTAGCTCTTTTAGCATTCATCTTAAGATCATGAATCAACGCTCTCATTTCATGCATATAAGTATTTATAGCTATTCCTGTTGTAGCCAATGAACGCAAAAGCCTGTTTTCATCTTCTAAATCGTTGATTTGAGCAGTTTTGCCATCAATCGCCTTTTTCGCATCTTCTACATGTACGTACTCATCATTCTTAAAATCCTCTGATTTCGAATTATTATTTTCTTTTTTGTTTTTTTGATATCTTTCGTATTTATCTTCAATTTCATCTTCTGCTTTTTGTGATTGATTTTCTTTTTCCCACAAATCATTCAATTTTCGAATTACCTGTTGACGGTCATCTTCTAAAAACGAAAGTATTTCTATTATTATTTTTTTGAATATTTCAAAATCGTTGTTTTCAAAGATTCCTTCTCTATTGGCTTGATCGTTAAGCGTTTCATTAAGCCTTGAAATGTTAATTTCCCCTATTACCTGTGAGGAATCTACTGTCCATTTGCCTAACTTTGAACTAATTGGATATGCGGAATTATAGTGACGACTTGATAATAGCAACCAGTCAAACTGTGGCGTTCCACTCTCTCCATAGGGTCTAACTCTAAATCCATCTCTGTAAATTTTTATTCCGCCATATTTTTTGATAAGAGATTTTCTGTGTTCAAAAGGTTTATAGTAAAATTTCTGTTCATTCTTTTCTTGTGAAACTATCTTATAAAAACACATTTTTCCAGAAAAGGCTCCCAAACAATACGGTGATTCATCGGTAATACCTATATGGAAATCTTTAACATTCTTATTGAATACAATCGGTTTACCATTAAAATATTCTTTATCTCTGTCGTTAAAGTCTGCTTCACTTAAAATATAGTCATTTTTCGATCCAAATTCAAATTCATTTCTAATAACACTTATATTAACCTCACCATTATTAGAGACCGAAAAATCCACAGCATAGTCATATGATGTAAGAAGTTCCGATACGATTTGCGCATCGTTTGTTGTTGTCTTGTTATCAAACAAATATACCTTAAACGAATTTCCTAAACTTGGTGGAATCAAAGAAGTTAAATTATTTTTCAATCTATCAAAAAATTTTTCGTCCCATGCATCTCTTAACTCGTTTATCTCAAAAATTGTACCCGTATTGAAATTTTCAGTTGCTAATTTTTTCGCATCAAGATTCTGTATCTTATCAAGCAACCCACTCTCCATGAAATTGCTATTTTCCAAATCGGCATACACCTCATTGATATTTACGCCTCTGATGAACTCTTCCCAATTTACAGTCCAAACAATGTGATTTCCGCCATTATATGTATACATAGTACAATGAGCACCCAACCTATCTAATGCAAATCGTCCTATTCCTTTTGCTCCTGTTTTAATCCTACCTTTGTTAGAACGAAGTTCAACATCTTTGTCAGAATATCCTATTGACATCCAATGCTTTTTCACAATTTCTTCGTCCATTCCACAACCATTGTCAATAATCCACAACTTATTGTTGCTTTCATCGAAATATAAAGCACAAATAGTTGCATCTGCATCATACGCATTTTTTATTATTTCTATAATAGCTCCGTCCAACTTGGAAACATTTTCTCGGCCTATTAATCTAGCTGTATTTGCATCTACATTAAAAGGTATCTTCGCCATTTGAAACCCTCCTTAATATCTGTATTCTTCAACATCTCTTGAAGAAATTCTTATTGATTCACCACTAACATTTACTCCTTTAGTATGTAAGTAGTTATAAAATCTTTCTGTTTGTAATATCAGTTTTGCATCATCCAAAGAAGCATTTCCACGAGGAACAATATAAATTCCAGAATAAGGAATTGTATTGTTATCTAATTTGTATAGTTTTACAACCTTGGTTATTATGGTTGAAATGAGCAGTTTTTCTTGGTTCATGCTACTCAATGCCTGTGAGCGACCATATTCATACCATTTAGCACTTTTATCCGAGTCTCGCGATATTAGTTCGACTCTTTTGGAAGTTAAATATTTCATTAACTTAGGAAACTTTAAATTTATTTCTTTCTCAGTATAATTTTTAAGTTTACCGTTTTCATAATAATATGGAAATATTATCTTCTGTTTTATTCCAAATTGCTCAGATTTGGGGCTTATTGCCACCTTGACTGCTTCTGGTTCTACATCAATCGCTAAATTTCCTTGTTCATCGATTTTATGTATAAAAACTTTATTTGCTAAAGTTGCTATACAATTTGAAGCTTTAAAATAATCTCCAAAGCGTCTATTTCCCGATTCGATATAATTAGTAAAATTCCATTTCCCAACTAGCGTGTCTTTTTTGATAATTTGTTCTTTCTTTTCTGCATCAGCAAATTCTTGGTAAACCAAAACGTTTGATTTGCATCCTTTTTCGTATATGGTAATTGCTGATGTGGTTAACACCCCTGCAAATATTTTAATTGTCGAGCAATCAACGATATGTGTTAACTCTTGTTTTATTATCTCTCTTAATTTATCCGCAAATACCGTTTTAAACATGTTTGCTGGACTTATCATAGCCATTTTTCCGTTTAATTTTAGAATTTGCAATCCCTTTTCTATAAATGCGTATGAATAATCAAATTTACCCACGGAACAAGAGCTGAATTTTTCCTTAGTTTTAGCTCTTGTATCTTTTTCAAGATCTAAATACGAAATATATGGCGGATTGCCAACAACATAGTCAAATGAGTCTTCAATATAAAGACCATCTTGATTATATATGTTCCATTTAACATCTCTAATTTTAAAACGCCCTGCAACTTCGTTTAAATTATTAATGCAGGCTTCTACCATTTTAGAATCAATATCATATCCATATATACATGATTCTAATCCCTTTTTTATAACTGCATTGGTCTTCTTTGATTTTTTTGCATCTGCAATAAACCTTTCAACCACTTCAACCAATATATTTCCTGTACCACACGCATTGTCAATGATTTTTTTGTTGAAAATTTTGCTTGTATAATCAATTTTATCAAGCATATATTTTACAATGTGTGGCGGAGTAAATATTTGACATTTACTTAAATCCATATTGTTTAAAATCCTTTATTGTTTCTATTATGCCAAACACTAAATTCTTTAGATTTTTGCTTTTAAAGTTGTTTAGGCACCTTTTTCATTTATATTTTTCTCTAATTCTTCAATACTTTGCAGAATTTCTTCAAAACTTGGCTTTTCGCCAAATAGCATATTCTGCATATGCTCATAGTCTTCACGAAGCTTATCCACATTGTATTCGGGTGGCATTAACTTCATTGTGCCACGCTTTGCAAGGTCATATCTTGCCCAAGGACAGCGATAGAACTTGTCCTTAAAATCTACAACACGGGTAAGCAAGTCGTTATCTGCCAAGGCGTTATCTTTAACCTGTGTTTTCATCATACGGTATAGGTCATAATAGTGTCTTGAATATCTTGATGGAAATGGTCTATCCTCAGCTCTAAAGGCTTCTCTATGTAAAATCGTAACCTTTTCCCAAAAAGTACGTTCTGGTAAAACCGTTAAAATCTCGGTTGACGGTTGCTTGAATAATCTGCCGTATTGTTCAGCAGCATAAGGTGTTATTTTTGCTAATTTTACAGGAGTCCAAGCAGCGAGAGCACCAATTTCAAGGCGTATTTCTTGCAAAATTGACACGTCTGAAAAGCTATTTGGATATGCAATTTTTACAGTTTGAGGGTCATCCTCATCAATAAAGCACTTGATATTTTCACCAAGCTCATCTGTTAAATCTGCAACTATTGAAGGGAGAAAGGTATCACGCAAAAAATCCTCAGCTTTTGTGTTAGCTTCCTTATTGAAAGCATCCTGTTTTGAGTTACTACGCGCTTCCCAAGGCTCGTTCAGTCCATAGCCAAGCACACGCCAATCAAGAATCAAATCAATATCCTCGGAAAAGCGTTCAATTAGTCCGTATGCTTTTGACAGACTTGTTCCGCCTTTAAATGCAATATTATTTTTCCAAGCAGAACGGTTAAAAAGATAATCAAGCATATAGCACACCCAAAAATCCTTTTCTATAATCGCATCCGTCATACCCATCTTTGCAGCAGTATTATGAAAGAGCGCCTTTCTATCATTTTCATTAATCTTTGCAATGTTACGCATATTGTCAGCTCCTACAAATTAGTTTGATATATTCGTAAATCCAAGAGGTTGCTGCCTTTGCTTCATCAAGCATATTTTTCTTTTCTTCGTCTGTCAAAAGTTTTCTTAAACGACTAATAACGGTATCATCTATTTTGTCCTTGCCGAGAGCCTTTAATGCTTGAATTACAAGTGCTGTTTTATATGACAGTTTGGAAACCTCTTTATTGGTTGTTCTTTTAAACTGAATGGTGGTATTATCGTAGGTGTATTCCTTATATGTGCCATCACTTACATAAACCCAAGTTGCAGGAACCTGTGTGGATAAGCCAAGTAAATTTAATGCAGTGTCTCCACAAGGAACAATAGTCCAGCCGAAATTACGTGCAAGTGCATTTGCCACCTTGTCTGGTGCCGGTGCTACAAATTCGCCTAAAAATTCATTAAATTCAGGCTTGTCGTAAACTCCACGCAGAATACGACGAACAAGCCCCTCATCAACCAGACGGGCCAAATAAGCATTTATATTCGTCTTGTCTGAGATATCAACAAAGTCCATTGCTACAAACACTGTACCAATTTCAGATGCATTAATCCTATCTCTTACAAGTTGCAAGTTAATTGTTTTATCCATGCCATCACCTCGTTAGAAATATTATATACTTTTTCTAACGATTTTACAAGAGTTTTTTACAATAATATTAAAATGTTTTCAAAGCAAAATTGAAAATCGTACAATTGCAGATTGATAAATTGGGACAGGGCAACAAAAGCCTTGTCCTTTTTTCATATGTAGAGTTAGTCAAGGTTTAGTGAGGGTTAGTAAAAACGAATAAATATTTGAGTAAAAAGTGTGACAAGAAAGTGGATGAAAAGTAATTGAATTTGGGCGAGTCAGTTAGTGGAAAACACCTTTTTTCTAAGCTATACTGTTATCGTAATCACGTAAGAGTGAAAGAAAAACGATTGGTTGTTGCGGTACTACGAGGTAGATAACGGTGGCCACCGACCAAAACAGATCGCACGAACAAAATGTTTAAAATAAGCTCTGATTACAAATTGAAAATTGAATATAGGCGAAGAGCCGAACCATTACTATTATGTTATAGATACGAAAGGAAAATTTTAAGATGGCTAATTCAAAGTCAAAGAAGCCAGAAGCGGCACAAGCTGCTCCGGTAGAAAAGAAGAAGTACGACAAAGGTCGTTGGGCTTACCCTCATACAAGAGCGAAGGGTTATGCACAAGAAAACAGAAAGCGTGTTCATATGTGGGGTGATAAGGAGGGCGAACAGCTCACTGAAATCGAGCAGGGTGTTCGTTTAGGTTATCTCCAATGTCAACACGACCACGCAGGTGTTTACAAGTACTATTATGCACAAGAAAAACTTGGCATGACTAAGGAACAGGCTATGGAGTACTCCAAGCAGAATCAAAAGAAAAACAAGAAATAATCAAATTTAGGAGGATTTAAAAATGAACAAACAGATTTTTGTAGAAAGAGAAACTTTCGAGAAAGATGGTAACACCTATTTTAGTTACTTTATCAAGGGCAATATCAGAGGACGTGATGTAAAGATTGGCGTAGTTCCACCTGATAACGGCGGTTACGTAGTTCTTGACATCGTATTTAACGATGCTATGGCATGTGAGCTTGTCCTCAAGCCTTATGAAATTAAGGATGAAAAGGGTAACGTACCACCAATTTATGAGTTAAAGGGAAGCGATTTTACAGGAACAGATAGCACTGATGCGGCTAATTTGCTTGTAAATGAGGATGATATTGACGACTTAAAGGAATTTTATGACAATGCTGTAGAAAACAATGAAAGAGTAGTTCTTTTCCGTTTTGCTAACACAGATTATTATTGTCAAGAAGCTTGGACGTCCGATATTTCTAATGTTAATGATAAGCATACATACGCAGCTCAACAAACTGTTTTCTTTGATTTTGATATTATCGAGCTAACCTTTAATAAAGACGGTGTTTATCACGTTATTCCTGTTGTTTCAAGTCCAATGGATATTGTAAACGGATTTACACCTCCACCAGCAGAATTTGAGTGGTGGAAAATTGTAGTGGCTCTTTTAATCCTTATTCTTGTTATCTATCTTATCTATCCGGCAATACCTTTTCTGATAAAGCTTATTATTGCTGGATTTAGATGGCTAATTAAAATAATTATTTTCCCATTCAAGATGATAGGAAAAGCGTTCAAAAAGAATCGGGACAAGTCTAAAGAACCAGAAGAACCAAATAATAACACACAATAAAATTTTTTAGTCGTAGATGGGACTAACAATCCCATTTGCGCAGAAAGGAGATTTATGAAGAAAATTCTAATGATTATATTAGCAATATTTTTAGCAATCGCTGCTATTGGTGCTATAGCTGTTTTAGTAGTTCCAGACAAGCCAGTTGATGAAACACCTTCAACAGACTCAAGCATTGATATAGGCAGTGATTTGAAACCAGATACCGATACTGATATTGATACCGACAATGGTAACGATAATGATGATGGTATTGGACCACAAAAGCCACCAATTATTTTAGTTGAGGATGTAGAAGAGCTTACAACAGCTCTTGCAAGCATTGAAAACGGAGCAACTATTGAAATTCCATCAACTATCGAGATAGCTGAGCCTCTTAATGTAGGCAATAAGGAAGTAACATTTATCTTTTCCGAGGATTATGACAAAACAGTTAGTGTAGAACTTGAGGAAGGTAAAGTAACCATTATGAACGGTCATTTCAACGGAATTGATATAGGGGGTAAAGGCACACTCATTCTTGAAAACGTAATGTCTTTAGCAACAACCGAAGGAGATAGTGGATTAGCACTTCTTGATGGTGCAGATATTACTGTAAAAATCGTAGGTAATGTATCACTTACCGGAGCAAAAGACGGTGATGGTATTGAAGTACCTTACGGAACAAAGCTTTTACTTACAGGAGATAGTCTTGTAGCAGTAGGAAATAACGGACTTGAATATCTTGCCATTGATGGCTACGGTAACACAGATGATGAAACATATCTAAATAAGAGGGGTAGTGGCATAGGAAATGCAGTCCAGAACATAGGTTCACTAACCATTAAAGATATGGCTTCACTCACAGCTAAGGGCTATGGTAATAAGGCTTTTGGTATTGGTGGTGGCGATAAATCTGTTGTAACCATTGAAAATACTGTTATTGAGTACGCAAAGGGTGGTTTTGCACAAGATACATTTATTGCAGGCGACCTTAGTTATGGCAAGCAAGAAGCAGAAGGTGGTTGTGCTATCGGTGTAGGTTGTGGTGTAGACGGGGACTATGACTCAGGCATTCTTAAATTAAAGAATGTAACAGTAAAGAAAGCAGACGGTGGCTCTAAGTCAGCAGCTATTGGAGCTCTTTATTGGACTGCGGTAGATATAACCATCCAAAACTGCGACTTAGACCAAATTACAGGAGGTACAGCATCAGCAGGTATTGGTGGTAGCCGAGTTTACAAGAATGTAAGCAAAGACCAGTATGTAAAGATTTTCATTGATAATTCTAAAATCAATGTAACAGGCGGTCAGTACGGAGCAGGTATAGGCTCAGGTTATGATTGCTATTGTCAGTCAAATTATGGTGTTTGCTACATTGAAATTATCGGTGAAGAAACTGAAATCAATGCACAAGGCGGTATTAACGCAGCAGGTATTGGTACAGGACACCACAGCGCCGGACTTGCAGGATATATTCTTCCAGAGTGTAAAGTAACTGCTAAGGCAGGTGAAATGAGCATTTACGAAGCAACATATACAAAGCCACAAGACATTGGCTATGGTATGTGTAATCCAACAAACGAATTTGCAAATGTGGCATTAGTGTTTGATATTCAAGGTGAAGCCGTAGAGCAACCAGAATTTCTTCCAGTAGTAGAGGAAGAAGATAACATAGTGCCAGACGTTGATGACAATATACAGGAGGTGTAATTATGGCTGAAAACGCAACATTTAAGCAAAAGGCAGGAGAAACTTGGGGTAAAGCCAAAGAAACTGGTAAGGTAGCTTGGGAGAAAACCAAGGAAGGAACTAAGAAGGCTTGGGAAAAGGGCAAGAAAACTTATGGTGAAACCAAAACAGATTGGAAGGCATCATATAACATTGGCTTTAACTCAGGTGTTAATGACTATGAGCATGTAGCATCCAGATTTGGTAGCAAATTTATGGCTACAGTTGGTTACAGAAACGGTCTTAGAGAGGCACATAGGAACGCTAAATACTTAAAGAAAATTTCTAAAGAAAAGTAAGAGGTAAACCATGGCTTTCAAGGCATATGATTTTACGAAACACTTCGACTACATAGCAGAGGTGCTTGGGTATGAAGTAACATACGATAATTTATCATTATACCTTGATGGTAGGCTTTTCTTAAGAAATGAAAAAGACGATAATTTTGCCCAGATTGTTTATCTCACGAATAACCGGTTTAGAGTGATTTTGTGTCTAAACAAGATGGGCTGTATCGTCCACACTACGAGTAAATCATTTGAAAGATGTGTAGAGTTTTTAAGAGATAACGCCTTCATATCAACGGAAACCATACGTAAATGGGAAATAGAAAATAAGAAAATAAAGGAGAAAATTTCATGAAAACATTTCATATAGTAAGAGCCGAATACAGATATTTTGTAGCGGTTGAAACATTCAATTTAAGGGGTAGACAGTCTTTACACGACTTTGAGGCAGAAGATTTGATAGATGCTATTGCCTATAAAAATAACTATGTAAAGGAGAAACACTTAGTATGGTAGGATGGTTCAGAAAACGTAAGGAATTTAAGGAAAGCCAAAAGCACCATAAAAAGCAAATGGAAACTTTATGTAAAATCAATTTTGATGCAGGTGTTCCTACACCAGAAAATTGGATAAATGAAGAATATCACTCAAAGGTGTATAATGCACAAAAGAGCTTAAAGCGCGTATTAACGAGCGAGGAAAAGAAGGCTGCTCACAAAGAGGCATCAAATAAGGTTCTCGACTTCGTTAATAAGCATTTATTTCCTTTAGGTTAGGAGGAAATTATGAAAACAGTAAAAAGGATAATAGCGATTGTATCCTTGTTGCTGGTAATATGGATAATCGGCTATTTGTGTATGACAGGTAGCCGATTATTTTCAAATGAAAGTAATGAGGAGGCACTAAAAGGAACATTTTATCAGTATCACAACAAAGAGTATTTTTTAGAGATTACAGACACATTAGAGGCTAAATTTTACACACAGGGTGTGGGAAAACCCTTAATTTTCGACAATTTTGAGGATGGAGTTATAACTTATTTGGATGGTGAAACACCATATTATTTTGTAACAGTTCCCGAAGGACTATTTGATATGCAGCTTCGTGTAGTATTGGGGGGTGAGTTAGTATGAATAGAAGATTAAGAGCAATTAACATTATACTAACTATACTAATATTCGGTGGGTTTGTAGCACTTGCGATATTCGTGTATAAAGACTCATATCTTCGTGTTTGGGAATCGCTTAAAGACCTCTGGAATAGCCTTAAATTTTTTGGTAAAGAGGTATTTATGCTTGACATTGAGGCTCAACCGACAGTAATAGACTATTCTAAGGTTTTACATTGGAAAAACATATTACCGGAAAGCTTTGATAACTTTGGTATTAAAGCAAAGGCATATTTCAGTCTGTTTGCAACAGGAGAAAATTTCAATCTGTATATGTCAAATATAGCCACAGGGTTGGGTAATTTTGCGAAATCGTTAGTTATCATAATACCGGTTGGTTTAATACTGTGGTTGATTATTAAGGCAATGTATAGCAAATGCAACACAAAGCATAATCGTGATACTGTTCCCCTCAAGGTATATAAAAAGCTAATGGGGATAACGTATCATCCTATATAGCAAGAAATACAAATATTGGACTTGACGATTATATTGAATACGCAACCGAAAGAGCTACTGTTGATGAACTTAGAATGCAAAATAGTTATTTTATTGACGCATTATATTCAAACACAGGCTCTACTATCTCATAGTAAAATTTAAAGCCTGTGGGAAAGGAGGAATCGGATGCCGTACTATCAAACAAAGGTATATTTTGATGGAAGCCATTATATTGGTATTCTGCATACAGAAAAGCCTACAAAAAGAACGGCATCACGCCTTGAGGAAATCATAGAAGTTCCTGTTAATGACTCCGAAAACACAGACGAAAAAGCACCGCCTTTTGACCTTGAAATAGCCGAAAATTCAGAGGATTTTTCTCAGTCAAGCATAGACTTGAATGAGCAAGAAAACGTTGAAAAAGAGGTTCAGAACAAGCCCAAAACAAGAAAAACAACCCGTAAAGAGTTGTTTGAAGAAATGTATAGGGAAACTCTTAAAATGAAGAAGGATAAAAGGCGAGAATTTATGATACAAAAGCTACGACCGTACTTCTATTCTCTTGAAAAAACGGAAGAATATGTAGATCAGCAGCTCGAAAGAAAGCAACGAAACCTTATCTGTCGCAGAATACGAATGACAAGGAAAGCAAACCTTCAAAAATTCAATTATTTCTGCACATTCACTTATGACGATAAGAAGCATACAGAGGATTCTTTTAGAAAAAAGTTAAGAAATAGGCTGGGCTCGTTTGCAAACCGTAAGGGATGGAAGTATATAGGAGTATGGGAGAGATCTCCCAAAAACCAAAGATTACATTTTCACGGCATTTTTTATATTCCCGATAAAACATTACCGGGATATTTAATTAAGGTTCGTGATTTTAACACCAAAAAGAAAAGGATGCAAGAAACGTGGCAATCTGACTATTTTAATGAACTGTTTGGAAGGACAGACTTTGAACCATTGAATGAAAATGAGAACATTGGAGAGTCCTTAGCATATATGATGAAATACATTGAAAAGACAGGCGAAAAAATAGTGTATTCTAAAGGCTTACCACAATACTTCGTTTCTGACATATTAGAGGAAGATGTAGTGTGTAATATTGGCTTAGAGGACAGAAAGCTACTGCTTTTTGACGACTTTACTTGTTGGAAAGAGGGCGAATATGTGGGAACGGTATCGCCAGAAGTAATAAAGCAAATGCCGACCTCTAACGTATAACCTATACTAAAACAAAAAATCCTACATTGAATAACGAAAAAGCCGCCGAGGGTGATTGCGGAGTTTTGGCAAGCGGCTCAGCGCCAAACCCGCAACCCCTCGGCTTTCGTTCAAATGGATTTTGTTTGTTGGTTTAGTGAGGGCGTGTGCTTGTCTGGCGAGGCGCCAGAGGGGTCCCTGAAGCGAGCGTAGCGAGCTTTGGGGAATGGCAGCACGCCACTTGTTCAAGACAAGCACACGCCCTGTTTACATGACCTTTTCAAACATTTAGTTAATGCTTTCAAACTTTGACAAAAATTTTACAAAACCAATATTTTTTAATACACAATAAAAGTACAAATATGCGTACAAAATACTATAGAAAAGGAGATTAAAATTATGAAATTTAAGGATTGGCTATCCGAATGGCTTGAATATTATGTTAAGCCAAGAGCTAAATATAGGACTTATACAAATTACAAGCATCAAATTGATAAGCACATTGCAGTAAAGCTTGGCGATTATGAAATAGAAGATTTATCTGCATTGGAGCTACAGAAATTTGTAGTAAATTTATCAGAGGCAGGACTATCTACTAATACCGTAAATGGGATTATAAACATTCTGAAAAATTCATTACATTTAGCTGTATCAGTAGGTAAAGCAACAAAGCAATTCTCTGATTTAATTCAAAGACCTAAAGTAAGGGAAAAACCGGTTGAGAGCTTTAGGAAGCAAGAGCAAAAGCAAATAGAAACCTATATCAAGGAAAAGAATATTCCTAAGCTTTATGGAATAATTCTCTGCCTATACACAGGCTTGAGAATTGGAGAACTATTATCGTTAAAGTGGAGTGATATAGACCTGCAAAAGCGAATTATTAATATATCTAAAACCTGCAGAGACTCTTGGATAAATAAGGAATATGTAAAGGTAATAGACACTACCAAAACAGAAACCTCTGAAAGAATAGTTGTTTTTCCTAAGCAACTATTACCAATATTAAAAGTAATGAAACAGAATAACAAAAGTGGATATGTAGTTGACGGCAATACAAAGTATGGCGCAGAGGTGCGATCTTATCAACGAACCTTTGAAAGAATATTAAAGAAACTTGGCATTGAACATAAAGGCTTTCACTCATTAAGACACACCTTTGCAACAAGAGCATTAGAGTGTGGAATGGATGTAAAAACACTTTCTGTTACATTAGGTCATAAAAATCCAACAATCACATTAAAGCGATATGCTCATTCTATGATAGAACACCGAGCAGATATGATGAATAAAATAGGCAAACTGCTTGATTAAAGCAAAAAAGGTAGCCTATTAAAGCTACCGAAATGTGTACATCTATCTGTATAATAGATGTACTATTTTACAATAAAATTCTATCATATTGTAAATAAAAAGTCAACAAACACATAAAACTCTATCTCAAAAGTACATATCAATCGAAAATATGCGTACAAGTTTTTCTAAATTGATACATACAATATACAGTTAAATGTACTCCTAAAGGTAATATTGTGTACAGAGAGATATAAGGAGAAAATATGTTAGATAGTTATGAAATGCGAGTGGAGAAAAAGCGACAAGCTTGGAAAATATACAAGAATTTGAGAAAAGATAGTATTTATCAAACCTCTAATATGTATAAAAAAGCATACTCAAAAGCGAAACAAATATTAATAGATTTTCACAAAGATTATACTTTCAAAAATACCGATTTAACTATATTAGATATTGAAAATAGCATAAATATGTTGATTGACATAGAAATTGCAAGAGGTAAAACAGAAAAACTCACCAATGATAACATTAGTGAGTTTCTTAAAAGCGTAACTATTTATTAATTTCGTTTAAGCTTAATACAATTTTTTCTATTTCTGCCCACCCTAATGCTTCATCACAGCTTAGGCTGAAATAATAGCCATGCTCTAACCAGGAAACAAAATAAACACCGTTTTTCAACGAGTAAAAAATCTCTTTATCACCAATAAGCTTGGATTGCATCAATGAGGTTTCGTTATCCAATAAAATGTCATTTTCATCAACAATACTTTGAGTTAAATCAATTATGCAAGTATTGTCTGTCCAAACAGTAAACACTCTACCATCATTTACAATTTTATCAAGCTCTATATAGTTGTTATCAGCAATGTAAGATAGTGTATATTCCGTCTCAATTGAGGTAGGATAAACCACCTCGGGTTGTGTAGGCGTTGTGTTTGTCACGTCCTTATCGCCTTCGTTGTTTTCCACAATGATAAGCTGAGTAAAGGTTTCATATGCCTTAACAAAAAAGTCAGCAACAGCATTTCTTATTTCAGCCGATACTGTAAACATTACACATATACTAACTAAAATCGCAGCAACTATCGCAACGACAACTCTTTTTGGATTGAAGGTATGCCTTACTGGTTGTTGTGATGTTATAGTTTTCCTTATTCTTTCCTTAAAGCTTTCGGATACTGTTATATCAGAATAATCCAATGTTTCAATTTCTTTAATTTCTGCCAAGGTGCTTTCAATCAGACAGCTTTTAAGCATAGCGTTATTAATAGTACTCATATATCTAAATCTCCAAATTTATTTTTTAAAATTTTCTTACCACGCCTAAATCTTGTTTCAACAGTTTTGAATGGTAAATTCAACAGTACAGATATTTCCTTTAATGTTTTTTCAAAAGAGATATACAGGGTTAATACATCATTGTATATTGACGGCATGGTATTAACAAAAGCTAACAACTCATAATAGCTATCCTTTTTAAGAACATCCTCCTCTAAATTATATACAGTCGGCAAATTAAAGAATTCATCAAAATTAACAGTTTTATGCTTGCTGTTTAATTTTTTAAGATTCAGGGCTGAATTCCTTATGCATATAAAGAGATACGACTTAGTTTCGTTTTCGTTATTTGTTGGCACAGTACAGTTTCCACCTATAATGCTTAAAAACACATCGTTTACTGCGTCCTCAGCATCCGCATGTTTTTTAAGTAGTGAAAGGCTATTTTTAACATCCAACTAAGGTAAGTATCATAAATTTTCGTAATAGTTGCCTTATCCTCTTCGTTGGTAATTAGAGACAAATAAAATGTTAGCATATTTACACCTTTAGAATTTTTTTCACAGTATATCATACAAAATTCGCAAAGTCAACAAAAAACGAGAATGTTAACTAATTGTAAATTGAGAAAAAATTTATAAAAACTTGAATGATATTTATAAAAAATCTCCTTTTTAATTGTAGATAATGGTAAAAGAAGGGAGGTGAAAATATGAAATTAGGAAACAAAATACTTTCATTTGTTATGCTTGCCATACTTATGGCTATTATGGTTGTACCTACATTTGCTGCAACAGGAAATGAAATAACTCCGTATTTTAATAACATAGCCACAGTAGAAACAATTTTTACAATAGACGAAAATGGAGTAGGCAGGGTTACATTTACCTGTAGAGGCTACAGAGGAATAACCACAAGCATTACAGTAGAAACAAGAATTGAAAGACTGTCAGGCTCCTCCTGGGTACAGGTGGAGGGTGCTTCTTGGACTGATACTTCAACCTTATATTATTGTGCTAATGAGCATTCTATCCAATTACCAGCTCGTGGTACATATAAGACAGTTATAACCTATACAGTAGCCGGCAGTGGTGGAGCAACAGATGTTATCACAAGAGAAATCGAAAAAACCTATTAAAAACTAAAGCATTTGGCTACTGAATTAGTAGCCAAATGCCACCCTCAAAAAGAAAATAAAGGAGAATTATTATGAAGAACAGAATTAGATTAACCGTAAAAATGTTGGCTTTCGTTATGTCAGTATTAATTCTCATTGCATCCTTGCCTGTATCGTCTATTGCAAGTGCCATTTACAATGGCACAGGCGATACAAACGATACAAGTACAGAAAATACAAGTGAAAATGCTGATATACAATCAGAACAAAAACCGAAAGATGTAATAGTCTTAGAAGAGGACGAAGCATTAAGGGAAGAAAACATCAAGCATTTTAAACTGTCTGATGGTACTACAAAAGCAGTTGTATATACACAACCGGTACATTACAAGGATTCTAACGGCAAGTGGATAGACATTGATAATGCCTTAACACTTAATGGCAGTGAATATTCCACAAATAACAAATCAGAAATTAAATTCGCAAATAAGTCAGGCTCCTCGGGGCTTGTTAGTATAAAGGACGGAAAATATAAAATAGACTTTACTCCGTCAAACACAAATAAAGTAAGCGTGGTAATTGAAAATCCACAAAGCAATAATAGTCGAAAATTCGAGGACTTGTCTGTTCTTAACAACCTCGTTTCAAAGGCTATTTATACAAATATCTATGACGGAATAGATATTGAATATGTCTTGGTGGGTAATAATATTAAAGAAAATATTATTGTCAAAGAAAAGCAAGACTCTTATACATATACCTTCGAGCTTAAGCTAAATAACCTAAGCGCAGAGCTTGTAAACGGAGCTATCATCCTGTCCGACTACGATAGTGACGAGCAAGTCTACGAAATCCCCGCGCCATATATGCTTGATGCAAACAATGAATACAGTAATAGCGTCGAATATTCTCTTGTTCAAAACAGCAAGTGGAAATACACCCTAACCGTAACAGCAAATGCAGAGTGGATAAACGCAGAGGAAAGAGAATTTCCTGTCACTATTGACCCAACGCTCGTTTCGGAAGAGGTAGACACCGACACCTTTGTTATGAGTGATAATGGAAACTATTGGGGAATGGGAGTAATGATCATTGGTAATTTTATGGGTGAATTTTTAGATAACCCAGGATTTGTTAAATTCAATGATTTTAATGATTTTATTGAAATGGATGATGGCGATTTATTAGTAAATGCGAAAATATCAATGTTTATCAGCACGGTAGAAAACCCTAATAATACGGACTTTTATATCGGTGTATATAAGGCGACAGATGATTGGGTAAGTAGCGAGGATTTTTCGTATGCAACATCAAGCCAATTCTATGAAAGCACACCAATAAGTAGTGTGCAAATTATATCTGATGGCACATATGAATGGAACATTACATCACTGTATAATGAGTGGCAAAGTGGAACTGAAAATCATGGAATATGTGTGAAAGCGGTCAATTTGCCACAAACTGTCGAAGCGACAGCTCGTATAAGTACTATTGAAAACACCAGTAATTGGTATGCTACTCGAATGGAGTTAACATATGTTAGCAGTACCGGAATTGAAGATTATTATGCTTATGCCACAAACTCCTTGGGTACTCAAGGAACGAGCTATGTTAATTTACAAAACGGAAGTCTAACATATGTGGCTAATTTAACAACCATTAGTCAGGGGTTGACATATGATATTAATATGGTGTATAATTCAATTGAAAACAAGTGGACACCGAGCTTCCACGAAAAAATTACCATACTTGATTTTAATAAGGCGAATGACCCTGACACAAGTGCAGTAGATGATATTTGCGTTTGGACGGATGCGGATGGTACAGCTCATTCGTTTTCTCCGTATCTTCAAAAGAATTATTGGGGAATGTATGTGCCTTATGAAGAGACACCCTCAGGAGTCCTTCAAGCGGTTACCAACCCAACTGTGTTTTATCCAGAAGATGAGATTGATTATGTGCTTGAAAAAACAACAAGCGGTGATTTTATACTGAAAAATTATGATGGAACACAAAAATATTTTGATAGCAGTGGAAATTTATTGAAAATATGTGATGCTCAAGGAAATGTTTTGTTCTTGTCATATGAAGATGGAAATCTTTCTTGTATTGACTATGTTACTGTGGATAATATTCAAATTCCACAAGCTGAATTTACATACAATACAGACGATGAATTGTTAACTGTGCATAACTTTGTAACGAATTTAGAAGTGTCTTTAACTTGGGATAATAATGTTTTATCAGCGATAGAGTATGATGACACAGACAATACAAAGGACAATACAATAAACATTAATTATTTTGAAAATTCTACAAAGATTGAAAAAATAACAGATGATTTAGAATCAAAACACATACAGTATACTTTCAATGAAGACGGATCGGTTTCTTCGGTTCAAGTATATAATGATAATAGTATTCTACAATTTCAACATAATATAGCATATAATTCAGATAATACAGTTTGTACTGATTTAGGTGCTAATTTATCTTCAAATGCAGATAATGTTAGAGAAAAATATATATTTGATGAAAAAGGTAGAAAAATCACATTAAGTAAGAGTGAAGGAAACAGTAGTACTTTTACAATAATCAATTCTTGGACTTACAATAATGATATACTACCGGATGAAGTGTATTACACAGTTTCATATAGTAGTAATATAAACAAAGAATTGGATGTTGCTGGAAATGTGGCTAGCATTGTTCATTATGGCATGAATACTGCACAGGAAGAGTTTGTAAGCATTAGTGATTTAAATAGTTTTAGCACTAATACTACATCAAACATTACAATTAATGCAGATGGGATTGTGGAAGACTTTGTATTGAATGAAGATAGTGCTGTAATGCCGATGGATGTTATTGGAGAAGATAACAGACAACCTATATACAATACCTCACAAGAGCCCTATAAAATGGTTTGCTATATTAAAGCTTATTATTACAATGTGATTATACCTGGAGAAAAACCTCAAAATTTAGTAAGAAAGGGAACAGGCTTCTTAGTAGGACCAAACTTGTTAATGACAGCTGGACACAATTTATATGGTGATATAACAAAAGATGAGTTTGAGGACAATATAGATAATCCTAGTTTCCCAGATGAAATTATAATATATCCGGGAGCTTCTTTAATCACGTCAAATAATGTAGTGGCACCATACGGATATACTAAAGTGGAAAGTTGTTATATTCAAAAAGAATTTTATGAGTCAATAGAAATTGATTATGACTGGGGAATATGTGTTTTAGAAGATAATATTGGAGAAAAAACTGGTTGGTTAGAAATGTCTTTAACTCCAGAAACTATTATTGATGATAGTATATCAATTATTGGATACCCTGCTGATTTAGATTATCGAATGTATCGCAGCGATGGAACGGTTGTTAGAGTATATGATTATACTTTTTGGTATGATGCTGACACATATGAAAGAAATAGTGGATCACCAGTATTTGTATGTGATGGAAACTATGTAGTACAGGGAATTCATACAACCGGATTTAACGATACAGATGAAGATACGACGGATGATTTCAATAAGGCAACAAGAATAAATACATTTATATACACAATTGCAGCAATTCTAAATTCTAATTCGTAAAAGGTGGTGGCTTATGAAAAAATTTTTTATATTAATTCCATTAATATTGTTGTTTTTAGTTTTTATGTCTTGCAATGATTCAAGCAATATAGGTTCAAGTGCAGGTTCAAATAGCAGTACAAATTCAAATCTAAACGAAAGTGGTACAAATACCGAAAAATCATCTGACCTACTTGTTCCAAACGATGACAAAGACTTAGATAATCAAGATATACTTGACACTCTTGTTCCAAATGATAAAGATTTTCCGTTTGATAACATTGTAGTAGAAAGAACTGGCTATGATATTATTGCAGCGGGAAAATATTATGGTAACGATTTTGATAATGTGAATTATTATGGCTCATATTATCGGGCAATTGATAACTACGAGGATTTTTCGGAGCTTACTCAATGGGGTCATATAGTTGATAAGTCAACGTTTGAAGACTGTTTTGTTTTAGTTCTACACACATACAAAAATCAATATATTTACTACTCTAATTTAGACGGAAAAGGGGAATATATGAATTTTGGATTTGACGCAAGCTCTAATAATTTAAAGATAAGAGAACGATGGATATGGGGTGGAGGTCCGGATGGTATCATTGACTCAAACGGAAATGAAATAGAATTGCCAACGGTAGAATTGCATCGAATCGAAATTCCTGCGGAAATTCGCGAAACGATATATTTGTTAATTCCCAAGGATGAATTACCAAGTAATTTACCTATTAACGGTGAAATTGATTTGAAAGTAGATATAGTAGAATTAGAATAATGGGAAGACAGGGGACGGTGGTGTGTCTTGAGCTTCCCAATGCTTGCTCTTTACCATCCTCTCCGAATTAGTTCTTATAGTTAAAAATTATTATTAATAAAAAAGCCCATTGGTGCTGTTTTTTTGCAGAATGCCAATGGGCTTTTTCGTTTTGTTCAATTAAAATCACATTTTTTAAAAAGTGAAGGCATTTTTATGCTTTTGTTCTTTTTAACTGTGGGATGTTAACATTTAACAACTTAGTCACAAATCTCAAGTGTAGTAGATTTTAAAACAATTTAACACCTCTTAAAATCATTTGGATAGGAGGTGTTGAAAATGACGGTTTACCGCGATATTGGTCGTTTTATTCGAGAAAAAAGAGAGCATATGCATTGGACTGTGGCTGAATTAGCAGAGCTAAGCAAAATGAGTGTAACAGCACTTGAAAACATCGAGCTTGGTGATGCTGACCCAAAATGGTCGACGGTCAAACGGATATGTAGCACGCTATCTGTCGATGTTGGCGAGCTGAATATTTGCGTTTATGGAAAAGATTTAACATTAGTATAAGGAGAGAAAAATGAAAAAATACATATTAACAAGCACAACATATCATATAGACAATGATATTACCTTTTACGGTATCGCACTAATCAACACAGACGGGAAACTCCACGAATTGATAGATTCATTTAATGATTTAACAGACAACAAAGCCAAGATGCAAAAATTAGTCAATCTTTGCAACGAAAACAATTTAAATAGTATCCATTTCGAAAATGTAATACAAGACTTAATTGCAGAATAAGTACTTGCAACTACTAAATGCTTTTAACGTAATTTATCTCAAAATCCCATTGGTGAGTCATTAAATGTCTCCAATGGGCTTTTTTCGTTCAAGTAGCAATAGATTGAGAAATAAACTCCAATGTATTTTTACTTTGTAGTCAAATTATAGATAAATGTTAATAAAATGTAAACTCTCAATATTTTCTGATAAAATTTGAAGGATATTGACAAAAATTTACTTTTTAATTATAAAGAATAAATTACAAAGGAGGTACAACTATGGGGATTTAAATATTTTCTGCAAAAGATTTGTTAGATGTTAAAATGTTCAAGCCTAACGAACTGAAAGTAAGAATTGCGTTAGATGAGATGTTTCACGAATCGAATTCAAGCAACATAAAGCGTATTGCGCCACTTAAGGAGAGGATATTATGAATATATATCAACCTAAAAAAGCAAGATATTCATGCTTGTATGAAATTGTGATAGAAGCAGACAACTATTTTCAAGCGATAGAAAAATTTAATCAAATTGATGCTAATAATGAATATAAAATAATTAAAGTTATCACGGATTAATAAAGGACAAGTTTAATAAAACAAATATTGCAAATTAACTTATGTTGTAATATTTTTTCAATTATATGTCGAAATATGTAATTATATGAGAATTTTTGAAAAATAACAACCAAAAACGGAGGACTTCAATGCTATTAACTAAAAGTTTTTTGAATGAGCAAGTTCAAAAAAGAGTAATAAGAGAAAATTTTGTATTAGAAAAAAGACAAGAGAAAAACGAATAGAGGGAGAAGTCAACATATTCTTTTTTGGTGTGATTTACTATGTATTTCCCTTCAAAATCAAAAACTGCTCGTTCAACAGCCTTACTTCTATCAGGCTCTCCCCAAGCAGCATTACGATAATTTATAATTTGTTTTTTAGTTAAACCGTTAAAAGTATTTTCAAGGTCATTTGCAAAATCGTCTGCATAATCACCCATCCAAATAAGTCTTACAGGCTTATCTGAAATGTAAATTTTGTCGCAAACAGTTTCCATAAGCCAATTACCGATCCAAGAATGTTCGGTTAATTTAGCCATCATGTATTCTTCTTGTCCGTCAATGATTAAGTTTCTATTTAGAATTTCAATTCCATTGTTTATTTTTAATACAGGTCTATAGTATTGTCCCATTTTTATTTCCTCCTAATTATCCTATTCTTCTAATTCCGCCGCCGAAGCTTTGTACAAATACAGTTCCAAGTTCGCTATCGTCATCATAACTTTTGTTCCAAACATAAGCGAAAGCATAGTGTTTATTACTTATTGAGTCGAGTGTGAAGCTCCATTCATCCTTGTACTTGTTTACATAGAGGAAGGAGTAACATTCACCAAATGATGTCATTTCGTGAGTGATAGCATAAATGGTAATGTCAAATTCTTCTTCAAGTTTCTTCATTTTGGCTTCAATTTCCGGTTCTTGATAAACCCAAAATCCACCAAAATTTTCAAAGAAGCAAACGTTGTTTTCTTCCTTGAAGCCCTTTATGTAAGGCTTGTAAATATCAAGCTTTTTCATAAGCTCGATTGCAAATTCTTTTCTTTCTTCTAATGTTGCGTACTTCATTTTAATTTCTCCTTAAATTTTCTTAAATACATCGTGAATAATAGCAGTTATACTGTCTGCTGTAACGTCGATTTTTTTGCATCTTACACCGTCTTTGTCTAAAAGAAAAATGTATTCGCCTTGATTTGGTATGTATTCATATTCAACTCCATACCAACCTGAGTTAGACATTACTAATAAATCAGAAAGGACTTCCTTTACGAAAGCCCTTTTTTCTTCTTTATTTCCTTTGTATATTCGCATATAATCACCTCCTTTATATTTCCTTTTCTAACCATTTTTTAATTGTTTCTGCATGGCATCTTTTTGGATAGCACCAACAGAATAAATTAACTTTACCATATTGCTTATATGCTCTTAAAATTTTAACAAGCTCTGATTTAAAAGCAGCATCAGTTTTAAGTTTTTTGTAAAAGTACATTTCGTATTTATTACAAACTTCATCCCTCATACATTCGTCGAACATATAATATGGATTGCCTAAAACGCTTGTTCTATCAACCTTAAAATCATATGGATTATTTGGCTTTTCATTTCTTAAATTTTTAATAAAAATCATTTTAATCACCTCAATTTTCAAAATCTTTAATATAAATTTTTTCGTAATCTACACCATACTCAAAATACAAATCTCCATTTTTATCTTCAAGTAGGTAATAGTCAGTTACAATAATTTTGCCTAAATCACTTATTGCAACAATTACTTTTTCATTCGCAACATCCAGCTCAATTAAGCCGAATGTTACGAAGTTATATCCATTATGAAAATCATAAAATTTTTGATTAGTAGTAATCATATTTTCACCTCCTTAATCTTCTATTATCTTGAACCAAATGGTGTAGTGAACTTGTGTTTCGATTGTTTCATAGCTGATGATTTCCGGATTTCTTTGTCTTTCATCCTTTATAGGAACATCAAATTTAACGAATTCTGAATAAGCTCCTTTAAATTCATCAGTTTTGTTCATAACAGGGAAACAATGCTTAATGCAATCAACAAAATTCTTAATATATGCTGAACCCTTTCTGCTCAAACGAGCTATGAGCAAATCGCTCTCTGTGATAAAGCCGACTCCGGTGAGATTGTCGCTCTCCTTTTTAGATAGATTTTTGATAGAATAAATCACCTTTTTCATTTTTTCTTTCCTCCTATTTTTAGCCTTTTGGCACGAAGTGCTGACACCACTGACCGGTTATATGCCTACACCTTTTTGTTCTCAGGTGTTTGTCAATACGCAAATATTTTTTGTGAAGGACACCAAAAAAATTTTCTAAAAAGAAAAAAGCCAAGTAACGAATACTTGACTTAAAAGAGAAAAATTTTTTGGAAAGAAGCGTATTTACAAACACGAGGTCTGTGGTAAAACGGAAACGCAAAAGGGTAAAAGTAGGGGGAATCGGGAAAAAGATAATTGTGATTCTTCAAAAAGCTATCGTTAAGAAAAGGAGTGCAACAAAACGAACAGGACAAAGGCTTTTGAACCCACTCTTAAAGAATGCGATTTGCCATAGTGAAATGCAGAAGCAGTAAGGGAAAGTATTAATTGAAATTAAGTAGAAAATTTATAAAAATATGACCTATTTTTGTTGGATTTTAATTATCTTTGTAGAGGAAGTTAAGATTTAATAATTCGGTCATAATTATCAAGTGCAGTAGATTTTAAATAGTTTTAACACCTCTTAAAATCATTGAGATTGGAGGTGGTAAAATGACAGTTTATCGTGACATTGGCCGATTTATACGTGATAAAAGAGAGTATAAGCATTTGACAGTTGCGGAGCTTGCCGAGTCAAGTGATACAAGTATAACAGGACTAGAAAACATTGAGCTTGGTGATGTAGATCCAAAATGGTCAACACTAAAACGGATATTTAAAGCATTATATATTAATGTCGGTGATTTAAGCATATGCGTTTACGGAAAAGATTTATCATTAGTATAAGGAGAGAAAAATGAAAAAGTACATACTTACAACTACGACATATCATACAGAAAAAGAGCTTGATTTTTATGGTATTGCACTTATTGAACAGGATGATAGCAATTCATATGAATTAATAAAGGCTTTTAATGATTTGACACAGGATAAAGCCTCTGTCGAAAATCTAATTGATAATTGTAACAAGCTCGGCTTAGAAGAAATTCATTTTAAAGATGTTGTGGAGGACTTAGTGTCATTTTAATAAAAGAAAAACTCGGTAAAGTAAGATTTTTGTTACTTTACCGAGTTTGAATTATATTTAAAGTTTGTTTCTAAAATTATATTTTTTTAACACTTGCTTTTTTCGGTTAGTTGTAACTTCGGTGTATATTTGTGTTGTAGAAACACTTGAATGTCCTAAAATTTCTTGTACAGAGCGCAAATCTGCACCATTAGCTAAGAGATTTGTGGCGAAGGTGTGTCTTAGATAATGTGGTGTGGAGCTTTTAGTAATATTTGCTTTTTTTACATATTTCTTGTATATGCTTTCTATACCGTAAATAGTTAGAGGTTTACCTTTGGAATTTGTAAAAAGGTAATTATTATTTCTTACTTTTTTTCTACACTTGATTAGTGAGCCAAGCCTTTCCCAAGTAACTGGTGATGATATGTAAATTAATCGTTGTTTTCTGCCTTTTCCGTGGATAAGTATTGTTCTTTCACTATAGATTATATCATTAAGGGTTATAGAAGCAGCTTCGCCAATTCTAATGCCGGTGCTGATAAGCAAATCTAACAATGCGGCATCTCTGATGTATAAGAGCTTTTTGAAATCAGAGAGTGTATCAGGACACATATCAAAACAATTTAATAAAGAAACTATTTCTTTAACAGGAAGCGTTTTTGGCAACCTTTTTTCTTGTCTAAATTTGAATTTTAGCTTAGAAAAAGGAGAAACATCAATTACTTCTTGAAATTCTAAATATTCATAAAAATTCTTGATAGTCACTATCTTTCTTCTAATGGATGAATCTTTTAATTTTAACTCATCCGTTAAATATGTAATATAACCATAAATATTAGGATTTAACGGAGATTTTTCTGATGATAAGAATTGAAGCAAATCACCTTTGTATGCTAAAATTGTTTTTGACGATAGGTTCTTTGTTACCTGTAAATGATTTAAAAATTGAAAAATGTAGTTTTCCATAAAAGCCTCCCAATATTTGTTGAAATTCATTGAAAATTATATCATATCGTGATATAATTTAATTGCAATAACTAACAATTATTTGGAGTGAAAATGAATAAAATATTTATTAGCCACAGTAAAGAGCAAAAAGAAACATTCGTCAAACCTCTTTTATTTGAATTAAAATCTTTAAACATGGAAACGTGGTTTGACAAATTTAATATATTTATGGGCGAAGATATTTTTCAAACGATACATAATGGCATAATGCAGTCAAAATATTTTGTTGTTGTTATATCCAAAGATTTTTTATCTAAAGAGTGGCCAAAAGAAGAATTGAAAACTGCGTTAAAAATATATCATCACAAAAGCACTAATTCAGAAATACGCAAAATATTTCCGATTTATTATGATATAAACACTAATGATGTGGAAAAATTTTTCCCAGAACTTAAAGATATAGCATATGAGCGATTTGATAATCAAAAGCCGATTGCAAGATATGCTGAAAGAATAGTATCTAGCATTATCTATGACCAATTACAACATTTCAAAGCAAATACTTTAGAAAAAATTACAGAAAATTATAAAAAAGATACTTTTTTACATTCTTTATTAAAAGATATTCAATACTTGAAAAATCATTTAGAAAAGTATCTAAATATAAAAATCACACTTAAATATTTGAAGACTTTTTATTTAACAAATCCGGTGATAGATTACTATTTTAACATCGTTGAGCAACTATTTCAATATACAAAAAACCAAAATAGCATTACCGACGATCAGATGCTAATTATAGAAAATTCGCTTGTATTAATATTAAATCTCATCAAAACTAAAGTTAATTAAATTTCGCCTAATTTTTTGAAGAACCATTATTAAATCGTCAATTATCTCATCTGTATTTTCACTCAAATTGTTATTTGTTTTAAATGAAGCCATGTGTTGAAAAGGTATGTTTGCAAACTCGGTGTCTTGCTGAAAAATTTTGTCATATAAAAATTTCGATGTAAACCCAGTTTGGGGAATCGGTATAACGAAGTGGTTTAAATTAGATGCTATTTTTAATTCTTCTATCATCCCTGTCAAATAGCCTTCTTTTTCAATTTTATTTCCAAAAATAAATATTGATACACCACATTGTTTTTGAATAAAATAACGATATTGATTTTTATCTTTATCAGAAAAATCTTGAAATTCATATGGAAAAGGATTTAACGAGATTACTTCCGACAATCTATCATAAAAATCTAAAGAAACATGGTCAATAGCGCCTTTTAGCAGAGCACTTCCTACACCTCGTCCGTAGCCAGAATATATTTTATAGTTATTAGCTATTAGTTTCTTGCTTAACGTGCTTGTGAATTCTTGAACGGTTTTTTCAGATAATTGATCAAAATTTGAAATAGCACCTGAAATGTATATATTATCTATGTAAAACAGTTTCAGCAAATTTGATAATATATTAGGCATAACATCATAAGACGGAATTATTATGGTTTTTATATTGTAATACTTATTAAGATACTCAGAATAGTAATTAATGTGTGAAATTTCTTCGTTGCTTTCAATATTTTTGGCAGCAACGAATCTGTAGTGAATCGGTAACTTATCAGTTGGAATTTCCAACTGATATTTTAATTTCGATATTTCATTTAATACTATATCATCTGAAAAGCTGTATCCGTAAAATAGAAAACTGTTTTCTTGTAGCTTTTTTTGTAGTAAAGAAAGATATTTATTCTGTTTATTTCGATGCCGATAAAAATCCTCTTTAACAAAAATATAATTTGAAGCATTGTTTGCAATTGTTCCATTTATTTTGTATATATTTTTTTCAAAAGTGTTGAGAGTTGTATTGTCTTCATCAAGTCCAAAAACATGGTAACTTTTTAAAGTTTTTTCTCTAATTTTTCGTTCACAAGAATTTTCTATTGAAGTTTCAAAATTAGTTGTCCATATATTGTCGACAGGCAATGAAATAAATGAATCAATAATTTTGTTTTCCTTTGATGGTTTTGAGAATATTCTTTGCGTATTATCATTAAAATGCATTGGTTCCGAATCATATGCAAATTGTGCAATTAGAGGAAGATCATTTTTTTCAAACTGCCAATTTAAATTTAAACTTTCACTATAAGGTTTCAATACTTCATCCCAACACGGGAAACCGGAATCCTTGCTTATCCCAGCACCAAAAAATAAAGATGCTTTTTTAATTTTCATTTTTCGTGTGAAATGTTCAATAAAACGTGGAATTGTAGAGTATGATACTAACTTCTGGTTGTTTACTTTCATAAATTTTCTCCGATAATTTGTATGTTTCTTAAATTTTCACTCCAAATAATTGTTAGTTATTTGAAGTAAAATTTTCTGAGCACCACGACAAAAAACTCGGTTATTTGTGGTTTTATCCACACATAACCGAGTTTTTAAATACTTATGAAAATAAAAAGACTCAGCATAACCACAGGGGTTCAACTGAGTCTCTCTTGGCGCGCCCTGGGAGATTCGAACTCTCGACCTACCGGTTCGTAGCCGGGCACTCTATCCGCTGAGCTAAGGGCGCAATTGCTGTTAGCGTTAAATATGATAACACATTAAATTCAAAAAGTCAAGTGTTTTTTTGAATTTATTAAAATTATGGCAAAAGACTAAAGCTTATACTCTCTTGCGGTATAAAACAGGTACCATGTAAAACGAGAGGCAAGGCTGCCTCTCGCCAATGGTTCTTTTATAAAATAGATTTGAACTGTTCATAAAAAGTTAGTTGTATGATACACTATCTTGAGGCTTTTCTGCGTGTGTCATTTAACGTGAGTTGGTGGGGCTTTTCAGCCACAGGTTCAGGTGTTTTCACTCTGCTTTGCTTTCTTTCCAGCTTGATAATACGTACACACTCGTTTGCGTGCTCTAAAATTTGGGCAGGGCTTTCAGCTATGTAATTGGCGCCGCTGCTAACCAAAAGATTTACCTTTCTGTAGCCCCAGCTAACGCCGATTGAGCGCATATCCGCATTTTCCGCAGTTTTCATATCCACGTCAGAGTCACCAACGAAAATGCACTTGTTAGCCTTAACGCCGATTTCCTTAGCCACCAAGAGCGCTGCTGTTGGGTCGGGCTTGCGCGGCAAATCGCTTTGACCCATTACAAAATCAAATGTATTGTCGCCGAAAAGCTTTGATATAATTTCAGCTACAAAGCGGTGTGGCTTATTGGAAAGAACGCCTAACTTGAACTTGCTTTTCTTTAAATCCTTCAGCACCTCATAAATTCCCGTGTAAGCGCGTGTTTTGTTGCAAAAGCACTTTTCGTACTCTTGCCCATATATGTTAAGCGCGCTTTGTATAATAAATTCTTCGCCTTGAACTGCGGTTGGCAGGGCACGGCGCACAAGCTCACGGGAGCCGTTGTTTAAATAGCTGATAATTTCAAATTTGGAACGTGGCTCGTATCCCAAAATGGCTAAGGTGGAGTTAACGGCGGTTCTTAGGTCGTCAACTGTGTCGGCAAGGGTGCCGTCTAAATCAAAAATAATTCCGTATGCCATTTTTTCCTCCTTGCTACGTAATTTTATATATTCTATCACAAATTTACAAAAAAATAAAGACCTTTTGCATAATTTCTCCGTTGACTACATATCGGTAATATGTTAAAATAAAGAAAAGCGAGGTATTGGTATGAAAATATATAAATCAATTGAAGAGCTGATAGGAAAAACGCCTATTGTGGAGCTTGCAAAAACAGAAAAGGAATACGGTCTTAAAAGCAAGCTTTATGCTAAGCTGGAGATGTTTAATCCCGCAGGCTCAGCAAAGGACAGAATTGCCGTGAGCATTATTGACGAAGCGGAAAAGCAGGGTAAGCTAAAGGCAGGTGGCACCATAATAGAGTCAACCTCCGGAAACACCGGTATCGGCCTTGCTATGGTGGGGGTGTGCCGCGGCTACAAGGTTATTATTGTTATGCCTGACACTATGTCAAGGGAAAGAATACAAATAATGGAAGCCTATGGGGCTAAGGTTGTTTTGAGTGACGGAAATTTGGGTATGAAGGGCGCAAATGAGCTTGCGCAGAAAATCGCCACGGAAACGCCAAATTCTTTTGTTGCCTCACAGTTTGAAAATGGGGCAAATCCAAAGGCGCATTATGAAACCACAGGGCCGGAAATTTACGAAAACATGGAAGGACGTGTGGATATTTTCGTTTGTGCGGTTGGCACAGGCGGCACCTTAAGCGGCGTTGGCAAATACCTAAAGGAGAAAAATCCGCAGATAAAAATCGTGGCGGTTGAGCCGCAAAGCAGTCCCCTTTTAAGCAAGGGTGTAAGCGGTCCACACAAAATACAGGGCATAGGTGCAAATTTCGTGCCAAGCACACTTGATACAACTGTGTATGATGAAATCATAACGGTAAGTGATGAGGATGCGTACAAATACACCGCCCAAATCAGCAAAACAGAGGGGATTTTGGCAGGAATTTCCTCGGGCGCTGCTCTTTGCGCCGCAATCGCTCTTGCCAAAAAAGAAGAGGGGAAAAATATTGTTGTACTCTTGCCCGACACAGGTATGCGCTATCTGTCCAATAACATTTGGTAAGATTTCGTTTGAATGGGTACTTTTTGGCTAACGCAGTGGTAGGGCTACAGGCGGTTATAGTTACTTATGCAAATTAATATCGGAGGAGCGTTGCTCCTCCTTTTTTGTAAATTTTTGACTTGTTCAAATTTCTGTAACATTTATATTATATAATAATGATTATAATGGGGTAGTGTTTCAAGGGGCAAGCCTTAAATTTTACCTTGGTTTAATGCGAAATTATCTCACATATACATATTACGGCTTAGAGCTGTTATGCTTTAGAAAGGAGCAGAAAATGAATACATATTTTGCAGGTATTGATATAGGCTCAACTACGGTTAAGCTTGTTGTTACAGATATAGATGGAAATATACTTTATGGGGAATACAGGCGACATTGCGCCCACACACAGGAAACACTGTGCGCCCTTCTTGGTGAGGCTAAGGCACAGCTTGGTGATTGCGAATTAAAGGTAAAAATCACAGGCTCTGGCTCTATCAATCTTGGTAAGGCAATGGGCATTGGCTTTGTGCAGGAGGTTGCCGCAGTTGCAACAGCACTTAAATTTGTGGCTCCACAAACAGATGTTGCTATTGAGCTTGGCGGTGAGGATGCCAAAATTATATATTTTGACGGAAATAATGTTGAGGAGAGGATGAACGGTATTTGCGCAGGCGGTACAGGCTCATTTATCGACCAGATGGCGGCAATTTTGCAAACTGACGCTAGCGGACTCAACGCTGAGGCTGAAAATTATAAGCAAATATATCCAATTGCGGCACGTTGCGGCGTGTTTGCGAAAACCGACATACAGCCCCTTATTAACGAGGGTGCAACCAAGGCGGACTTGTCCGCATCAATCTTCCAATCCGTTGTAAACCAAACGGTTTCGGGTCTTGCCTGCGGTAAGCCTATCCGCGGCTGTGTTGCCTTTCTTGGTGGTCCGCTCCACTTTTTGCCTGAGTTGAAAAAGGCATTTATAAGAACATTGAAGCTGACACCGGAAACAACCGTTGACCCGGAAAATTCACACCTTTTTGCTGCTCTTGGCGCCGCCCTTGAGGCAAAGGACTGTGAGGCTGTTTCATTACAGAAAATGATTGACAGGTTAAACAGCGGAATTGAAATGAAATTCGAGCTTAAAAGGCTTGAACCGCTTTTTGAAAATCAGGGGGATTTTGACAAATTCACCACTCGTCACGCAAAATCTCAGGTTAAAAAGGGCGACATCTCCACTTACGTTGGAGATTGCTACCTTGGAATAGATGCGGGCTCCACCACAACTAAGCTTGCATTGATTGGCAAGGATGGAGAGCTTTTGTACTCATTCTATTCAAACAACCAAGGCTCACCTATCAAAACCGCCATACGCGCAATGGAGGAGGTTGGCAAAAGGCTTCCCAAGACCGCCCGTATTGCATATTCCTGCTCCACAGGCTACGGTGAAAATCTGTTAAAGTCTGCATTTAATCTGGACCAGGGCGAGGTTGAAACAATTGCGCACTGTACCGCCGCTTCCTTCTTTGACCCGCAGGTTGACTGCGTCCTTGATATTGGCGGACAGGATATGAAATGCGTTAAAATCAAAAACGGTAGCGTTGACAATATTCTTTTGAATGAGGCTTGCTCCTCGGGCTGCGGTTCGTTTATTGAAAACTTTGCAAATTCTCTTGGCTATACCGCTGAGGAGTTTTCAAAGGAAGCGTTATTTGCTAAAAATCCAATAGATTTGGGTACACGCTGTACAGTATTTATGAACTCAAATGTAAAGCAAGCCCAAAAGGAAGGCGCAACGGTTAACGATATTTCCGCAGGTCTTGCTTACTCCGTAATTAAAAATGCGCTCTTTAAGGTTATAAAGCTTAACTGTGCTGAGGATTTGGGCTCACATGTTGTTGTACAGGGCGGTACGTTTTATAACAAGGCGGTTTTACGTGCCTTTGAAAAGGTGTCAGGCGTAAATGCGACCTGCCCGGATATTTCAGGAATTATGGGCGCCTTCGGTGCTGCCTTAATTGCCAAGGAAAGGCATAAGGGTCAAGAAACCACAACCTTGCCAATTGAAGAAATTTTAAAGCTTACATATGATACAAAAACTGTAAGGTGCCAGGGCTGTAACAATAAATGCTTGCTCACCATAAACACCTTCCCCGGTGGCAGACGACACATAACAGGTAACAGATGTGAAAAGGGCTTAGGTGAGGAAAAGGGCAAGGAAAAGGGCTTTAATATGCCCGAATATAAGCTGCAAAGGCTCTTTGATTATGAGCCGCTTCCCATATACGAAGCACCAAGGGGCGAAATCGGCATTCCACGTGTGCTTAATATGTATGAAAACTATCCCTTCTGGGCTACCTTCTTCAAGGAGCTTGGCTTCAGAGTAATTCTGTCACCGAAATCCACAAGAAAGCTTTACGAGCTTGGTATGGATACAATCCCCTCCGAGAGTGAATGTTATCCTGCAAAAATATCCCACGGCCATATTAAATGGCTTATAAACGAGGGCGTTAAAACCATTTTCTACCCCTGCGTATTCTATGAAAAGCAGGAAAAGGAAAGCGCACAAAACCATTTTAACTGCCCAATAGTTGTTTCCTATTCCGAAAACCTGAAGAATAACGTGGATGAAATCGTTGATGGCGAGGTTAAATATTTGCGCCCGTTTATCGCCTTTACTGATGAAAAAACCGCCTATGTAAGGCTGCTTGGCTTCTTTGTTAACGAAAAGGGCTACGACATTGAGCCAAATGAGATAAAGAACGCTGTTCATAAGGCTTGGGTAGAGCAGGAAAAAGCCAAGGCGGATATACGTAAAAAGGGTCAAGAACTGCTTGAACAAATGGCGCAAAGCCCTGAGCAAAGGGGTATTGTGTTAGCTGGCAGACCTTACCATATCGACCCGGAAATTAACCACGGTATCCCTGAGCTTATTGCATCCTACGGCTTTAATGTGTTCACTGAGGACTCCTTGCCGGAGGTGTTTAACGAGATTGAAAGCCTGCGTGTAAATGACCAGTGGGTTTACCACTCCCGTCTTTACAATGCGGCAACCTTTGTAAGACGTAACGAGAATTTGGAGCTTATTCAGCTTAACTCCTTCGGCTGCGGACTTGATGCGGTAACAACAGACCAGGTTTGCGAGATTATGGAGGGCTCAGGCAGATTATATACCGTTTTAAAAATTGATGAGGTTAATAACTTAGGTGCGGTAAGAATAAGAATAAGAAGCTTAATTTCCGCAATGAATATGAGGCGAGAAAAGGGAATTGTGCCAAACGTTCAGCCTGTAAAATATACACGTACTGAATTCACAAAGAGAATGTACGAGGAAAAATATACAATTTTAGCACCTCAAATGTCACCGATTCACTTTGATATTATTGAGCCGCTGTTTGCAAAATACGGCTTTAATGTTGAGGTTTTGGGTAATGACAACCGCAGTGCAATCGACACAGGCTTAAGGTATGTAAACAATGATGCCTGTTTCCCGTCAATCACCGTTGTGGGCCAGGTTATGGATGCGGTAATGTCGGGCAAGTATGACACGAATAGGCTCGCTATTATTATGACCCAAACAGGCGGCTGCTGCCGTGCCAGCAACTATGTTGGCTTTATAAGGCGCGCTCTTGATAAGGTTGGTATGTCTTATATCCCCGTTATTTCCTTGAATGCTATCGGTATTGAGAAAAATGCGGGCTTTAAGCTGAAAATTCCTATGATAATTTCCGCCTTGAAGGGTGTTATCCTGGGTGATTTGTTAATGCGTTGCTTATACAGGACCCGTCCTTACGAGGTTGAGGTGGGCTCTGCAAACGCTCTTCACAAAAAGTGGAACGATATTGTAATAGATTTGCTCACAAACGATAAAACCAAGTACAAGTATAAAGAGGTTTGTGCGGATATTGTTAAGGAGTTTGACAATCTGCCAATCCACGAGGATATGAAAAAGCCACGTGTGGGTGTTGTTGGCGAAATTCTTGTTAAGTATATGCCGCTTGCAAATAACCATTTGGTTGACCTGCTTGAAAGCGAGGGGGCAGAGGCGGTAGTGCCCGACCTTATCGACTTCCTTAATTATTGTATGTATAATACAGTTTATAAGCACAGATTTTTGGGAATCAAGTGGGGCTCTGCAATTAAATCCAAGCTGGGAATCAAGGCTATTGAAATGGTGAGAATGCCCGCAATTAAGGCGCTTAAGAACTCAAAGAGATTTGATACACCTATTAAAATCAGCCAAGTGGCGAAGCTGGCAAAGCCGTTTTTGTCCATTGGCAACCAATACGGAGAGGGCTGGTTCTTAACAGGAGAAATGGTAGAGCTTATTGAAAGCGGCGCACCGAATATCGTGTGCATACAGCCATTTGCATGCCTGCCTAACCACGTTGTGGGCAAGGGAGTTATTAAGCTCCTTCGTAAAACCTTCCCCGAATCTAATGTGGTAGCCGTTGACTACGATCCGGGCGCTTCCGAGGTTAACCAGCTTAACAGAATTAAGCTGATGCTCAACTCCGCAAAGAAAAACCTTGAGGCAAAGGAAAGTTTCGAAGCAACCACCATTCCCGAGCAAAATCAGGAAGAGAAAGAACCTGCATTAGTATAGCAAGGCTAACCCCCACTTCTACTAAAGAGCGAAGCGGGGACCCCAAAGGCGCCTTGCAGTGATATTTGCCACAGGTGGCAAGTGATATGTTGCTAACGCAACGTGATATTCGGCGTTGCCGAGTGATATTTTTGCTTGTGCAAAAGTGAATATTGTAGGGGAGGGGTCAGCCCTCCCTTTTCGCGTACGGTTGGCGCGTGCGGGACGTTGAGGACGCCGTCCCTTACAATCCTGTTTGTTTGTACGTAATCAAAGGAGAACCTTCGGGCACGAGTGCCCCGGAGGACAACAAGATAGCTAAAGCACATGGATCTTTCGGCTACGCTATGCTTTACCCAAGATGACGCCTGCGGTGTCAATTTTGCGTTTAGGGGGCAATTCTCTCCCCTGCGAGATAGTGTGTCAACTTTGCGTTTAACATTTGGGATGGCCCATTTTTATTTTAAAAATCTTGGTTTTTTAAATTTGGTATTGACAAATTGATTTTAGCGTGCTAATATACTAATATAAAACCGTTGAAGCGGAGATAAAGCCATTTAAGACTGTACAGAGAGCCCACGTTGCTGAGAGCTGGGTCAGAGCACTGTTTGGCAAATGGACCGCTGAGGGCATGGTCAAAGGCATTTTTGCCGAGTATTCTATGACGTTTTGCCTACGTTAGTGGCGCGGGGTATGGTAGTACCCTTAAAAGTGTACGCATTTCAGCGTAAATCAAGGTGGCACCGCGGATATTTATTCGTCCTTGGCAGAGATTTGGAGATTTCTGTCGAGGCTATTTTTATTTTTCTAAAAGCCCCTTTATCATATGGAGGCAAAAAGGTGATGAAATTCACGGTGGATAATAAAAGGTATTCAAGGAGAAAAATATGTTATACAGACGATGGCGGAAGCAAGGCAAGCCTTGCAGTGATATTTGATGCAGATATCAAGTGATATGTTGCTATGTAACGTGATATTCGCTTATGCGAGTGATATTTTGCTTACGCAAAAGTGATAATATAGAAATGAGAGGTAATTATTATGATATTTAACGGAGTAAATTTTGACACTTATTTAAAGAATTATCCAAATGAGGAAGGATATTTTGGCAAGTTCGGAGGAGCTTATGTTTCCCCTGAGTTAAAAAGGGCAATGGACCAAATAAACGAGGCGTATTTTACAATTTGCAAAAGCGCTAAGTTTATCAGCGAGCTTCGCAGAATAAGAAAGGATTTTCAGGGCAGACCAACACCTATTTCTCACCTTGAGCGCCTTTCAAACAAATACGGTAACGTACAGCTTTACGTAAAGCGCGAGGACTTAAACCATACAGGCGCACACAAGCTTAACCACTGTATGGGTGAGGTTTTGCTTGCAAAATATATGGGCAAGAAAAAGGTAATTGCCGAAACCGGTGCCGGTCAGCACGGTGTTGCTATGGCAACTGCAGCGGCATACTTTGGACTTGAATGTGATATTTATATGGGTAGCGTTGATATTAAAAAGCAAGCGCCCAATGTTGCAAGGATGAAAATTCTCGGTGCAAACGTAATAGAGGTAACCCACGGTCTTGCCACACTCAAGGAAGCGGTGGATGCCGCATTTGAAGCTTACGCTAAGGATTACGAGAACAGTATGTACTGTATCGGCTCTGTTGTTGGACCGCACCCATTTCCAATGATGGTAAGAGAGTTCCAAAGCATTGTAGGCTTTGAGGCAAGGGAGCAGTTTGTTGAAATGACAGGTGAGCTGCCGGATGCTGTTGTTGCCTGCGTTGGCGGTGGCTCTAACTCTATGGGTATGTTCTCCGGATTTTTGAACGACCCTGTTGATATTTACGGTGTTGAGCCTCTTGGCAGAGGACCAAAGCTTGGTGACCACGCAGCCACACTCCAGTATGGAGAAGAGGGCGTTATGCACGGCTTTAACAGTATTATGCTTAAGGATGAAAACGGTGACCCTGCTCCTGTTTACTCTGTTGCAAGCGGACTTGACTACCCGTCCTCTGGCCCTGAGCATGCATTTTTACACACACTGGGTCGCGTAAAATATGATGTTGTTGACGATGAAGAAACAATTGATGCATTCTTTGAGCTTTCCCGCTTAGAGGGTATTATCCCTGCAATTGAAAGCGCCCACGCAGTTGCATATGGAATAAAGCTTGCAAAGAAAATGGGCAAGGGCTCTGTCCTTATTTGCTTGTCGGGCAGAGGCGACAAGGATATGGACTATATTATTGAAAAGTACGGAATAAGGTAATTTTAACCAAAAAAGCACACTGGGATTTTATAATTTCAAGGTGCTTTTTGTTTATTCGCACAAAATAATTCAGATAAACTGTGAATTCTTGATTTTAATTAGAAAATATGGTAAAATGATAAAAAATAATGGAGGACATTATGAAAAAACAAATTTCATTTATCGTATTTGTTCTTGCTTTAATTGCGGCTCTTTCATTCAGCGTTTTCGCAAGTGAGCCTGTGTCTGTTGAAGCGGATGAATTAAGCGATATTACAACTGCAATCACAAATGCAAGTGATGGTGACACACTTAACATCACTCTTTCAGCTGATATTGAGTTTGACCAAACAATCTCCATCGACAAGGCGATTATGGTTAACCTGACCTTTGGCGGATATCAGCTTAACTATACCGGTACTGCCGGTGCAAGCACAAATACAGCAGGTATTTCAGTCAATAACGTAGGCGCTGTATTGAGCTTGAAGGGTAACAACCCATTGGCTGACTATAAGGCATACACACACTATGCCGATACAGTTAAGGCTGATATGGTTGGTACAGGCAATTTGCTTTGTATTGTTAACGGTAAGCTGAATGTTAAGGATGCTTATCTTTTTGCAACAAACAACACCTTTGTTATTTATTCCGCATTTTTGGCAAACGTTGACCAAACCGTCACTGTTGACGGCTCTGTTTTAAGAGTTAATGAGGGTGCTACCACCTCTGCTGTTTGCTACAGGGGCGGTAATGCTAACAATAACGATGTTAAAAACAGAATTTTAGTGTTGAAGAACTCTGTTGAGTACGGCGGATTTTTCGGCGCTGACTACAACTTTAATGTTCTTGCCGGCACAAAGTTTACAAATGTGAAATTCTACGATTTCCAAGTTAAAAATGACTGCTGGTATAACCCTGATAACGCATCAGTAAAACCTCTTTTGATGGTTTCCTTTGAAAAGGCATTGCCAATAACAAGTTGTGTGTTCAACAACTACGACGAGAGCCTTGGCGCAATTAAGCTATACACAGAAACAGCGAAGCAGAATCTCAAGCTTTATGACTGTGAGTTTACAAGCCTTCAGAAGGCAACCTTTGGCGGCGTGCAGAAGTTTTCTGGTGACAGAGCGGGAAATGCCCGTGTTTACATTGTGGAAAAGCAGGCAACCTGTATGGAAAACGGCTCAATGTATTACTACAACAACGGCTTTGATGAAAGCAATAAGTCCGCAAGCGAGGCAACAACCGCAACTCACGATTTGGGCGAGGAAGTGGTTTATTACGATAACGGATATACTGAAATAGGCTTAGGAAAGCAGACCTGCTTATTCTGTAAGGATTTGTTTGAAACAGGCAATGCTTTTGACCCTATTTTTGAAAACCAGGGCTATGCTTTGAATGCGGCAGGCGACAGTGTTGTGCTTGGCACAAAGATAAACGACGAGGCTAAGGAAGCCTTTTTGAGCACAAACCCGGGTGCTACACTTGACTACGGCATTCTCGTTGGCAGAACCAACGTCAGTGTTTCAGTTGAAAACGGGGCGGTTGCGATTACAGACGGATATTTATATTCATGTACCGATACAACAGCTAAAATTGTTGACTTGAAGGTTATCAACTTTAAGGATGAAACAAAGGACCTAAAGTTTGCAATGGAATTTTATGTGTATGACGGTGCAGAAATCACATATACCGAGCCGGAGCTTGATGTTATAAGCTTTAACGAAATTGAGCTGTCCTTGAACGAGGATTATATTAAGATGGAAGAGCTTCTTGAGTCAAAGCATAAGCTTTACTATAATGATGACGGTTCATTTAAGGTAATGGTTCTTGCTGACCTTCACGTACAGTCCGGTTCTGATACAACACAAATCAAGGAAAGAATCAAGATGCTTGTTGATAAGGAAAATCCTGACCTTATCGTATTCACCGGTGACAACACAATAAAAGCAAGCTCCGAGGCTGCTTTGAAAACCTGTCTTGATAATATTGTTGGATATATTGAAGAAAAGCAGATTCCTTGGTGTCACGTTTACGGTAACCATGACCAGGAGGGCGCACTCTCCAAGGATGCACAGCAGAAGGTTTACGAATCCTATGAATACTGTATTTCAAAGGATGTTGAGGAGCTTACAGGCGTGGGCAACTACGTTCACGGTATTTATAACCAAGACGGTTCCCTTGGCTCTGTAATTTACTTCCTTGATTCAGGAACAAGCAACAGCACATATACTTACGACTACATCCAGGATGACCAGATTGCTTGGTACAAGGAAACCTCTGAGCTTTTACAGAAGTGTAATGACGGTGAAATTGTAAAGGGTATGATGGCATTCCACATTCCTTTAATTGAAAATCAGTATGCTTATAACAACAGGGATAACACAGAAATAGTTTACGAGTATGACGGTGAGCGGTACGAGGCAATTTGCCCATCCAGCTATGATACAACCTTAGTTGAAACAATTATTTCCCGCGGTGATGTAGAGGCGATTGTAACAGGTCACGACCATAATAACACATATATGTACAACTATATGGGTGTTAAGCTCTGCTCAGCTCCGACAATCAGTAGGCTTGGCTATTCTCATAGTGAGGCACGCGAGGGCGCACGTATTTTCGACCTTAATTTAGCTACAATTGATAATATAGTAACACGTATTTCCTATATTAACGAAAAGCTGAATCCCGATAATTATGAAGACCTTGAAACTAATGTAACACTTGAAAGCTTTGAGGGTACATCCCCGCAAACAGGTGTGGCAGCTCTTGGCGGCGGTGGAATTAGCGGACAGCTGACTCTTGAGGTTAAGGATGGCGTGGGTGTTGACGGCTCAAGCGCTATTGAGGTTTTGAGAAGCCAGACATCTAATGCTGAGCTTTATATTTACTTCAGTGATGATGTTATCGGTAAGCTTGGTGAGAATAAGTACCTCGTTGTTTGGATGGACTTTACAAATGTGGAGTTCAGAAAGGCTTGCACAGGTCTTTTATACCAGGGCGGCAACGTTCCGTATATGACAGATAATGATGACGGTACAACTCCACCGTATTACTATTTGGCAGACGGAGAAACAGAGTGGCAGTCATTCAAGCACGGAGGTGACGGATGCTTCGGCGTTAAGGACGGTGGCGGAATCAACGGCAAGAAGGGTTACTTTGCCTTTGCGGTTGAGGACTTCCTGGTAACAGAAAAGGGCGCTGCAATAACTCCTGAAACTCTCGTTACAGGCTTCTATATGTACCTTGACATTAATGATAACAGCTACGCAAATGTTCCTTTCTACATTGACAACATTATGCTTGTTGAGGACTATAATTCAATAAACTAAAAAAGCAAAAAGCACTTGGCGCACCTGCGATAAAGCAGGTGCGCCAACTCTATTTGCCTGCGGCGAGTGATATACACGACCTGAGTGATATTGTCTGCGACAGTGATTGCACTACGCGCGTTTGATATTACAAAGGCGAATAGAATATCACTGCGACTAACGGGAGCAATATCACTTTTGCGAAGCAAAAATATCACGCCGAGCCGTGCGAGGCAAATCACTAAAAAGTTTTACCACTCGACATTACGTTCAAAATGCATAACACACTATACCTTGCAGGGCAAGGAGTGTAAAAAGGAGCATAGGCAAAATTGCCCGTACTCCTCTTGTTGTGTTGCGGTTAGTGAAGCCTGCTTTACGGTATACATCCTTTTCCGTGTTTTTTCTTTTGTGTATTCATATATTACAAAACTATTGAAAATAAGACAATAATGAGATATAATTTAACATAGAAGAAAAATATTAAAGGAGATTTGATATGACCTTTTTGGAAAGAGCAAAAGAACTTGTCAGCAAAATGACAATTGAAGAAAAAATGGCGCAAATGAGATATGACGCTCCTGCAATACCAAGGCTTAACGTGCCTGCATATAACTGGTGGAATGAGTGCCTGCACGGTGTGGCAAGGCAGGGCTGTGCAACCGTGTTTCCACAGGCTATCGGCATGGCGGCAAGCTTTAATACAGACCTTATGTATGATGTGGCAACTGCCATTTCTGATGAAGCGCGTGCAAAATATAACGAATTTAAAAAGTTTGGCTGTACAGAGCTTTATCAGGGCTTGACCTATTGGTCACCAAACATCAATATTTTCCGCGACCCACGTTGGGGAAGAGGACATGAAACCTACGGCGAGGACCCGTTGCTTACAGGAAAAATGGGCACAGCATTCATCAAAGGCTTACAGGGAGAGGGCAAGTACAGGAAGCTTGATGCAACCATAAAGCACTATGCGGTGCATAGCGGACCTGAGTATGAGCGCCACGGCTTTGATGCGGTGGTTAATAAAAAGGATTTGTACGAAACATATCTTTCCGCCTTTAAATATTGTATCGACCATGCTGACCCAAGCGCGGTTATGGGTGCTTACAACAGGGTAAATGGTGAGGCTTGCTGCGCTTCTAAAACCCTGCTACAGGATATTTTGTACGGAGAATTTGGCTTTAAGGGATATGTTGTTTCTGACTGCGGTGCTATTGCGGATATTAACAGGGGACACCATATAACCGACACAGAGGCGGAAAGTGCCGCCCTTGCGGTAAACAACGGCTGTCAGCTTAATTGCGGAGATGCGTACTTGGCTCTTTATGAAGCTTACGAAATGGATTTAATAGATGAGGAAACAATAACCAAGGCGGTGGAAAAGTTGTTTGAAGCACGCTTCCGCCTCGGTATGTTTGACTCGGATTGCGAATATGACAAAATTCCATATGACGTTGTGGAATGTGAAAAGCACACGGAGCTTAATAGGCAAATGGCGAGAGAGAGCATAGTGCTTTTAAAAAACAACGGTATTTTGCCACTCTCCGATGATGTGAAAACTATTGCACTTATCGGTCCTAATGCGGATGATAGAACCGTATTGCATGCAAACTATAACGGCACTCCGTCAAGATACGTAACTATTCTGAATGGTATTCAGGATAATTTCAACGGCAAGGTGATGTATGCTAAGGGCTGTCATGCCACCCACGATGACGGTAACTGGAGCGGTTTCCCTGTGAAGGAAGCTGTTGTTGCGGCTAAAATGGCAGACGTTGTAATACTTTGTATGGGTCTTAACCCGTCTATTGAGGGCGAGGAGGGAGATACCTTTAATGGGGATGCGGCAGGAGATAAGAAGGACCTTGAGCTGCCAAATACACAGAAAAAGCTTTACGAAGCGGTTATGGAGCTTGGTAAGCCAACAATTTTTATAAACGTAAGCGGAAGCGCGGTTGCTCTTTGTGACCAGAACGAAAGATGTGATGCGGTTCTTCAATGCTTCTACCCCGGTGCACAGGGCGGAAATGCAGTGGCTGACGTGCTTTTGGGTAAATACTCTCCAAGCGGACGCTTGCCCGTTACCTTCTATAAATCCACAGAGGATTTGCCGCCGTTCAGAGACTACAGTATGGAAAACCGTACATATAAGTATTTCAAGGGTGAGCCACTTTACCCATTCGGCTACGGTCTTACATACAGTGACGTTTGTGAGAATTGGATGAGCGAAAACGAGGTAGAAATAACAAATAAGGGTGATGTTGACACGGATTATTCCGTTTTAAAGTTCAGATATGAGCCACATCCCGAGCTTCTCGATTTCAAAAAAATCCACATAAAAGCAAAAGAGAGCATTGTTGTTATATTTTAAGACCGTATGAAATTGTAAGAAAAAGCGGTAAAAGGCTTTATTCCAATTTGTTTAAATTTATGAAAGAGATAGAATTCTGATGTTTGAAAATTCAAGCTGGATAATCCATCCGGAAAACAAGCTATATGAGCCTGTGCGATTTACCAAGGCTTTTTCCGTTCGTAAGCCAATAAAACGTGCAAGCCTTAACATAACATCACTTGGCTGCTATTACCCTGTGCTGAACGGGGCGCGGGTTGGAGACTTTATTCTCCCCCCGGGCTTTACCTCCCGTAAAAGGGTACAATACCAGACCTATGACGTAACAAAAATGATAAAAGATGAGAACTCTCTTGAAATATTAGTGTCGGATGGATGGTACAAGGGTAAGATTAACTTCGGCACTGATGAGGGCGGTCCGGAGAAGAAAAAAGCCTTGATTGCTGAGCTTGTTTTAAGGTACAAGGACGGTACAAAAGAGGTAATTGTAACAAACGAAAGCTGGCTTGCCACAAAGGATAAGCTCCGTATGGCTGAGCTTTATGACGGCGAAATCGTGGACATGACATTTAGCGATAAGGGGGGGCACGCCCAAGCTCTTGACCATGATAAGAAGCTTATTGTAAAGCAGCAGGGCGTTTACATAAAAGAGCAGGAAACAGTAAAGCCAATTTCTGTATTCAAAGCGCCAAACGGAGATACCGTTGTGGACTTTGGGCAGAACTTAACAGGCTATTTTGAATTTGAGGTAATGGCAAAGGCAGGCGACAGGGTTGAATTTACCGTTTGTGAGGTGCTTGATAAGGATGGCAACTTTTATAACGAAAACTACCGTGATGCCAAGGCGCGCTTTGAGTATATTTGCCAAGAGGGTTATAATAAATACAAGCCAAGACTTGCCTTCTGGGGCTTCAGGTACATAAGGGTTGATAGCTTCCCAACAGAAATAAACGAAAACAGCATCCGTGCCATAGTTGTTCATTCCGATATGGAAAGGACAGGCTATCTTGAAAGCTCCGATCCTATGCTGAATAAGCTGTTCAGTAATATTGTATGGGGACAGAGGGGGAATTTTCTTGATGTGCCCACGGATTGTCCCCAAAGGGATGAGCGCCAGGGCTGGACAGGTGATGCAACCGTATTTTGCAAAACCGCATCCTACAATTATGATGTGGAGCAGTTCTTTGAAAAGTGGCTTGCCGATATGCGCCTGGACCAGGGTAAGAGCGGATATATCCCGAACATAATCCCTAAAACTATTTGCTGGGATTGGTCAACTGTTGAGACAAGCGGCGCAGTATGGGGGGACTCTGCCACAATCATTCCATATCAGATGTACCTAACCTACGGAAACAAAGATATTTTGAAAAAGCATTATTCTTGTATGTGCAAATACATAGGCTACATAACCAAAAGCACAAAGACCGAGTATTTATGGACAGGCTGTGACCAATTTGGCGATTGGCTTGGGCTTGATGCCCCGGTGGGCAGCTATCGCGGCTCATCAAATGAGGATTTTATTGCATCTGTGTTTTACGCACATTCTGTGGGCATTGTTTGCAAGGTGGGCAAAATCCTTGGCAAAAATGTGGAAAAATACGAAAAACTGTACAATAACATAAGGGCTAAAATAAGAAAAACATTTAAGGAGTACAAAACACAGACCGAGTGTGTGCTTGCCCTGTACTTTGATATAGCGGAAAACAAAAAAGAGGTAGCCGCTCAGCTTGCCGATATGATAATCGAAAACGGAAGGCGCCTGAAAACAGGCTTCGTTGGCACACCCTATTTGCTTCACGCCTTGTCGCAAAACGGCTACAGTGAGCTTGCTTACGATTTGCTTTTGCAGGATGAATTTCCGTCCTGGCTATATTCCGTCAAGTGCGGTGCTACTACTGTTTGGGAGCATTGGGACGGTAAAAATGAAAAGGGAGAATTCTGGTCTAAGGATATGAATTCCTTTAATCATTATGCCTACGGTAGCGTTGCCGATTGGGTTTACGAGGTAGCCTGCGGTATAACCCCCCTTGAGGAAAAGCCGGGCTTCGAGGAAATAATGATTTCTCCTGTTCCGACAGACAAAATTGATAGCCTGAGCGCGAGAATAAAAACCCGCCACGGCACGGTGATTTCGGGCTGGTATCACGAGGGAGAAAGGGTGCGCTATAAAATCATAACACCTGTAAAGGCCACAATTATAATAAATGGCAAAAAGCATTTGGTTGAGAAGGGCACATATACATTTTGAATAAAAATGGGAGCGATTCGCTCCCGTTTTTAGCTTTAAACTTGTTCAATTTGTTGAAAAAGTAAAAAAATTCCTCGAAATAGAGAAAAAATTGAAAAAATCTACATTAATTATATAAATGTAAAATATTATAACAAAGAGACAGCCGAAAAAATCGGAGATTTTTAAAACGATAACCGTTAATACACTGTGATTAATATGGCGGCTTGCTGAAAACGAGAAAATGAAAACTATACTAAAAACAAAAGCGGATTATCGACATTTGACTAAAAAGTGGGGGACGAGGAACGAAAAAAATGAATTTTGCCACCCACGTGTCAATAATTCGCCCAAAATATGCCAAAAAAGTGCCACCAAGTACAAATTATTTTGTTTTTTCAAGAAATCATACGTAAAATATTGTTCACAAAGAGAAGCTAAGATATCAAATTTGTAAAAAATATTTGTAGGGCATGTGTGAGCGCATGCAATGAAATTTAAAGCGCAAAATTTTTGGAAAGCTGCATATGTGTACAAAATGTGCGCTGCATAGCTCTCGATCTCGGGACCAAAATTATCAAATACGCTCCTTATGGCATATGATACCTGTAATGGGTATCATTGGCAGATAATAAGTAAGAAGAAAAAAGTAAATATATAATTTATGTGTTTAAAGGAAATATTATACGCGAATAATGGATTTTTTCTAAAAAACGTATTGACAAGCAAGATTTTCTATGATATAATTCTCTCGAACAGGGAATCTCTGCGATTTTTTGGCGTCGCATAGTCCCTATTTACTAAGCAACAAGGAGGTATTAGGGGGGTCGCGGCCCGTTTCGGCAGGGGCTGCATAGCATTTAAGGTCTGCTGAAAATCATTCACTATTGTTTAAAATTTTATTATACGAAAGGAAAAACAAACATGAAAAAGAACATGCTTATAAGAATTGTGTCTTTATTATGCGTTCTTACATGCCTATTTGCTTTTGCAAGCTGTCATGATGACCTTGCTACAAAGGAAGAGGTTAATAATGCTCAGAACACAGCTAAGACAGATCTTACAGAAGCACAAAAAGCTTTGTATGAAGCAATGGATGCTGTAAAGGCTACAGCTGACGCTGCTGCTACAAAGGCTGCTCTCGAAGAAGTTGCTGCAAAGCTCGAGACAGTAACAGGCACAGCTGATGCTGCTGCTACAAAGGCTGCTCTTGAAGAAGCACTTGCAAAACTTACAGAGGTTGAAGCAACAGCTAATGCGGCTGCTACAAGTAGCGCTCTTGAAGAGGCTAAGACCGCTTTGAACGCTGCTATCGATGCTGTTAAGACAACAGCTGATGCTGCTGCTACAAAGGCTGCTCTCGAAGAGGCTGTAAAGGCTGCTGGCGAGGCAAACACAAAGTTGCAGGAAGAGCTTGACGCAAAGATCGCCGGCAACACAACATTGATCAACGATAAGGTAACTGAGCTCCAGGCTGCTATCGCTGCTGTTAAGGCAACAGCTGATGCTGCTGCTACAGCTGAGAACCTTAATAAGGTTATCGCAGACCTCGCTGCTGTTAAGACAACAGCTGATGCTGCTGCTACACAGACAGCTCTTGACAAGGTAGTTGCTGATCTTGAGGCTCTTTCCGGTGCTGCTGCTACAGCTGAGAACCTTAATAAGGTTATCGCAGACCTCGCTGCTGTTAAGACAACAGCTGATGCTGCTGCTACACAGACAGCTCTTGACAAGGTAGTTGCTGATCTTGAGGCTCTTTCCGATGCTGCTGCTACAGCTGAGAACCTTAATAAGGTTATCGCTGACCTTGCTGCTGTTAAGACAACAGCTGATGCTGCTGCTACACAGACAGCTCTTGATGCTGCTGAGAAGACACTCAACGATGCACTTAATGCTGCTAAGAAGAATTTGCAGGATTCCATTAATGGTAATGCTGCTAATATCGCTCTTAACACATCTGCTATCACAACAATTAACAATACACTCGCTACACTCGCTACAGTTGAAAACCTCAACAACGTAAATGCTGAGCTTGCAGAAGTAAGAGAAATTGCAGAAGCTGCTCAGACAGAGGCTGAGGTTAAGGCCGCTATCACAGCTGCTATTGAGGATCTTAACCTTGATGATAAGCTTTCTACTCTCAAGGGCGATCTCCAGAAGGAAATCACTGATCTTGAAACAAAGCTTGCTGCTGATATTAAGACTAACGCAGATGAAATCGCTGCTCTTAAGACAGAAATTTCTAACCTCAAGCTTTCCGTTGGCGATAAGACAGAGGTTACAAACCTTGCTACAAGAGTTGCTGCTCTTGAAGAAGCTCTTGAGGCAATCGATGTTGACGCATTTAAGAATGCTTATGTTGCATTGACAGAAAAGCTTCTCCAAGAAGACTATGAGTATGCTTACTCTAAGTTTGTTGCAATCGTTCTCGACATTGATGAAGGTCCATATGATCCAGACGAAGCTAAGGCTGTTAGACTCCGCGCTGAGGACATTTTGTTCACAGTAACAAGAGCTGTAACTGAGGATGGCCTTGCTGACCTCTACAACGAGCTCGTTGAAATCAAGGCTAATTTGAAGACACTTGAAGAGTCCTTGAGAGCTAAGGTTGATGCTATCACTTCTATCAGCATATCTGCTGAATCTATCCAGGCTGTAAAGGACGCTGATAAGATTTATGAAAAGATGGTTGCTCTTGAAATTGCATTTGAGGATGCAACTCTTAAGGATGAGTACCTCGACATTTGGAATGCTTACATTGAATTAAATGGCGGCACAACAAAGGACGAAACAGTTTCTTACGAAGGCTATAAGAACATAGCTAAGAAGAACATTGACGATATCGTTGCTAAGATTCTTGGCAGAGATGTAAAGCTTGGTAGCACAGATGGAGATATCATTGATGAATACCAGGCAGCTATCGCATCTCTTAAGACTTCTATTGAAAACAGCACACACCGTGACCTCTACGAGGCTGGTCTTGCTGAAGAGGTAATCGCGGCTGTTAAGGCTGAGGTTATTGCTGAAGATATTGCAGAAATGACTGCTGCTAACTTTGAAACATATAAGGCAAACTACAGAAACGTATACATCGCTTCCGTTAAGGATGGCTTTGTAGCTTCTGCTAAGGAAGCAATCAACGCTGCTATCGAAGCTAAGAAGGCTGAATTGATGGCTGCTGATGACACATTGGCTGAAAATGATGCTTTGACACAGGCTACTGCTGAGGTTCTTGGCACATATGCTACAGTTGATGAAAAGGCTGCTGCTGACGGTGAAGCTGCTGCTAACGCAGATGCTGACACAAAGGTAGCTGAGTTCGAGACTTCTGCTAATGCTCAAATTGCTACTGAAGCTGCTGCTGCTGCTGAAACAGATGCTGGCAAGCTTGAAATTTATGTAAGAGCTATGGCTGAATCTCTCTACAATGAGGATGCTGCTGAGGCTGTTGCTGAAAGATATGAAAATATGCTTCAGGCTGCTGCTGATGCTGCTGACCTTGTAAATGAGGTTATTACAATTATTGGCAACTGGGATTCAACCGGCTTGCTGTGGAATGACACAACTGCCGCTGATGCTGTTGCTAAGGTTGGTGCTTGGGTTGCTGATGCTAAGTATCAGTCCACAAATGAGGCTTACATTGCTGCATACGCATTCTGTGATGACACAATTACAGATGCAAACCGTGACTATGTATTCGGTACATATAAGGGTTCCATTAAAAACTATGCACAACTCACAAACGTTAAGGGCTACGTTGAAGCTTTGAAGAGTGTTTACGATAGCTATGAATTTGCTGACGTTGAGGCTGTAGGTGTTGAAGCATTCATCGTAGTACTTAAGGCTGCTATCAACGGTGTTGAGGTTGACGGTAAGATGGTTCTTGACGTTGATTCTGTAGCTGTTGACAATAGCGAAAAGGCTATCACAGCTCTTGATGCTGCAATCAAGACTGCTGCTAATAACAATGCTGTTGCTACCGCTTTGAACCAGAAGGCTATGATTGGCGATATTGCAAGAAACAGAATCGCGGTTATCAAGGCTGCTGAAGGTAAGCTTGCTGCTATCATCACTGAACTTAAGGCCCTCTACTGGAAGGATGGCGCTTGGAATGTAACTGACATCAACGCCGCTGACACACTTGATGCATTTAGAACACGTATTGATGCTGTTTATGCTGATGTACAGGCTGATTCTACTGAAGGATATGTAATCGCTACTGGTAGTGTAACATCTTCACTTGCTGAAGACGCACTCAACGGTGCAATCGCATCATTCAATAAGTATACTGAGTTTGCTGCTCAGAAGTATCTCGAGGCTAAGGAACTTATCGATGAACTTGAGGCTCTTGGTGCTGTTAAGCTCAACCATGGTAAGAGAATTTATGAAGTATCCGTTGCACTTAAGTCACTCTCCACTGTAATCACAGGTATGACATATGAAACAAGATTCCCTGTTGATGTTGATGGTGATGGCACATTTGAAATGGTTGACTTCTACGATCTCCAGGAAAAGATTAACAACAAGTACGTTCCTGAGTACAAGGCTCTCGCTCTCGAGGCAGAGACCAAGGCTGATGAACTTAAGACTGCTATCGAAACACTTGTTGCTAAGGTTGGCGATAATGCTAACAAGCTTGACTACTACAACGAAATCGTTGCTTTGATGGATAAGGTTGAAGCTGAATGGCTCAACTACTTCTACTCTGACGAAATGTTGGCTAAGGCTGGCGCTACAGATGATGAAGTTATGGCTGCTATTGCTGCTGCTGTTGCTGCTACTACAGATACTAAGATTATCGGTGGTAAGGGTACAACATATGCATTCCTTACAAGCGAGGCATTTGCTAAACTTGAAACAATCACAAAGACTGCTAATGCTACATATGCTACAGCTAAGGGCTTGGCTGAACAGTGGATTAAGGATGCTATCGCTATTGTTAACGGTGGTTCTTACACATTCCATGATTGGGATAAGGCTGGCAACAACTTCAAGAATATTGAAGAAAGATACAACACAATTGTTGCAACATACTATGTTGTATTTGATGATACTACAGATCCTGACTTCGGTCTCTATGCTGCTCATGAAACATTCGCTGTTGAGTATGCTAAGTGCAAGAAGATGGCAGAAGAAGCTGCTGCACAGATTAAGGCAATCGAAGATGCTATTGAGGCTCTCGGTGCACTCAACACAATCACTCTTGACAACACAGTTGAAAAGAGAGATGCTGTAGATGCAATTAAGGCTGCTATCGCTGCATTCGAAGATGGCTACTGTGATAAGGCACAGGAAGATGGCGACATCGACGCTGATCTCCTCTTCACACTTGCTAAGTATGACGGTATGGTTCAGGTTGCTGAATACTGGGTATCCAAGAAGGCTGAATGGCCATCAACATGGAACGCTGTTGAATCCTTCAACGTTTCTATTGAGGCTATTGATAGTTCTATTGAAGAAGCTGCTGAGTTTGGTATCGACAGATATACAGCTCTTAACAACTTCATTATTAATGATAAGTCAACAGTTGATAAGGAAATCTCCAATGCAGCTACTGCAAATCCGTAATTAGTTAAATGCGTTTCGCACTTAACCCGTGCGAGATTACCCCTCCAAACACCCCGTGGTTTCCCACGGGGTGTTTTTCCTTTTCTTTTGCTATGTTGAGTTGTTTTTAAAATGCTATACTTTTGGATTTATTTTGAAAAATTATAATATTATTGAAGAATTAAATCATAAAAAATATACCCTTGAAAACCATATTATTGCGATGCAATCTTTAATTAGGAAGACATTAAATAAGTTTTCAAGGGTAATTTAACATTATTGTTATTATTTCTGTTAATCTACATGCCCAATAAAAATTCTCTTTGCTAATTAAACTGCCGGGAAAAGTCTGTATAATGTTCTGACAATTAGTAATAGATAATTTTAAAAAACAAAAGTATAGTAGTGTAGTTTATGAAAGAAAATACATAAATTATATTTGAATGTTTGCAATATTTGATAAAACGTCTAACATTGTTTGTTGCTAAAAATTGCTTTTAAAAAACGCCTAACCCTGTGTGAAAATTCGCAAAACATAGTATAAAAAGTTGCTTTAAACTATGAATATTGTACAATGCTTGATGAACACTTTGTCATAATATTCAGCACAGACGTTAATGGCAAAAATATAAAAAAGCCTACACGTGTACGTAAATGGAAAAAACTTCATCTTTTACATAAAATTTTAAAGATAAATTTTACAATAATGCAAATTTGCACAATATTATTTTTGGAATAATTAACCAGAAAAATGAATAAATATGTTGAAATTTGCTCTTGTTAGGAGTATAATAATATTGTGGTGTTATATTTATTAATTTTGATGCACCTAACATTTATTTAGGAGGAGAAAATTATGTTTCAAAAATCAAAATTGCTACTAATAATGTCTCTGTTGTTAGTATGCATAATGTGCGTTTGCTCTTGTGAAATTTTGGATTACGGTTTGTTTAATCCTGAGAGCAGCCAAGGCGGAACACAGGACCCAGGTGATCCCGGTGACGAAATCCCAGAGGCAATTAGGTTGACCTACGAGAAGGCTACAGATCTTGGTTATGACGGCAGCCTTGATGAATTCCTTGCTCTTTGCAGAGGTAAGGACGGACGAGGCATTGAAGAAATGTTTGTAGACCCTGACGGAAATCTTACAGTATATTTCAGCGATGACCCAACAACACCTGTAATCCTTGGCTCTGTTTCCGGATATCACGGTGTTGGCATTAAATCCGCACACATTGACGAAAACGGTCACCTTATCATTGAGTTAACTGACGGCACTGTTAAGAACCTTGGCAAGGTTGTTGGAAACAACGGCTCACAAGGTAACAACGGTAACAAGGGTGACAAGGGCGACAAGGGTGATGACGGTGACGCCGGTATCGGCATTAAAACAACAACTATTGATGCTGACGGCAACCTTATTATCGAGTTAACAGACGGCACAATCCAAAACCTTGGTAAGGTAGTTGGCTCTGACGGCAATGACGGTGCTGACGGTGTTGGCATAAAGACAACAACAATCGATGCTGACGGCAATCTTGTTATTGAATTGACCGACGGCACAGTTCAAAACCTAGGCAAGGTAGTTGGTGCAAACGGTGCTGATGGCACTGACGGTGTTGGCATTAGCAATGTAACTATTAGCGAAAGCGGTAACCTTATTATTGAGTTGACTGACGGTACAATCAAGGATCTTGGCAAGGTGGTTGGAGCTGACGGAACTGATGGTGAGGATGGCGAAGATGGCAAAGATGGTGAAGACGGTAAAGATGGTGTTGACGGCGTTGGCATAAGTAATGCTACCATTGATGAAGAGGGCAACTTAATTATCGAATTAACCGACGGAACAATTAAGAATCTTGGCAATGTTGTTGGTAAAGACGGCGTTGACGGTGCTGACGGAGCTGATGGCGTTGATGGTAAAGACGGAGTTGACGGCAAAGACGGAAAAGACGGTGTAGACGGTAAAGACGGAGTTGACGGCAAAGACGGTAAGGACGGCGTTGGTATTGCAAAAACAGAAATAGACGATGACGGAAATTTAATTATTTATTATACTGATAATCCTAACGTTGGTGTTAACCTTGGCAAGGTTGTCGGTGAGAATGCAACAGGTGCCGATAGTGTAGATGTTAAAAATGCATACATAGATGAAAACAAGCACTTGATAATTGAATTGACAAACGGTAAGGTCGTGGATTGTGGAAGTGTAATAGACGGATGTAATCACCAATGGGGTGAATGGTTCAATATGATTGAGCCAACATGTGACGTATTTGGCATGGATGCGAGCGAATGTAGTGCTTGTCATGAGCTTAAGTTCTTGTTGCGTTATCCCGAGCATGTAGCATTAGTTAACATAGATGCTCAAGCACCAACCTGTGAAGAGTCCGGTTGGGATGCTTATGAATATTGCGAATATTGTGAATTTTCCGGTTATGTTGAGCTTCCTGCAACAGGTCACGATACTGAATGGGTTACAGTGGAAGAGCCAACTTGTGAAGAAGAAGGCTTAAAGGTGGAAATTTGCTCAATTTGTGAAAAAGAGCTTTCCTCACAGGCAATTGACGCAACAGGTCACAACCCCGAATGGGCTACAACGGAAGAGCCAACTTGCGAAGAAGAAGGCTTAAAGATGGAAATTTGCTTAATTTGTGAAAAAGAGCTTTCCTCTCAGACAATCGAAGCAACAGGTCACCTTTATGAAAGCGGAAAATGTACATATTGTGGAAAGCCCGAAAGTGTTTTGATGATAAATGTAATTGACAACACAGTTCTTATCGAAAACGGTGTAGTTGCTCCACTTTATGTATATGCAGAGCTTCTTAACAACGATGTAAATCCTTCATCAGTTACATTATACTACACTACAGGAAAAGTTGCTTCTGTGATGTATGACAACGGTTTGTATTCGGAAACAGGCGACGAGTTTACAAATGATGGTGTATTTACTTGTATAATTACGTTAAGTGAAGCATCTGATGTTTATGGCTTGTACGCGGTTGGTACTCATGAAGGCGGTACAATTAAATCAAATGAAATAACAATTTCTCTTGTAACAGCTATGTCCGAAGAGGATGTTGACAAAATGGCGGAGACTGACGAAATTATTATCTCTGAAATTTTTGAGGATGTAGAAGCTGAGGATGTCGAAGAGCTAAAGGTTATAGCAGAAACAAAGCTTGATCAGCTTGTTGAGATGGAGCTTGTTGCACCGGATTCAATCGTTTATGATGACGGTAGCAAGACATTTACATTTATGTACTCTTCAGGAGCAATTGGAGCTATAGCCTTAGAGGATTTGGCTCAAATAGAAGAGGAAGATTTTGTTATTGGCGATTTTGATTGGGATGTAATTGATAACATTGATCAAATAGATGCGGTTGTTTATTGGTCATTTAACCAGGCATGGGATGTTGAAGAATACCGTGTTCCTTATTATCAGAAGTTAGAAGAGCTTTGGGAAAGCAAGGGCCTTGACACGGTGGTTGACTGGGAAGTAACCGTCGCGGATTATAAGAAGCTCAGCCAGTATGAAATTATTATGTTGTCGGCTCATGGTGCATATTATGAGTATAAAACAGGTATAGCTAAAACAGAAAAACTACCTAGCATTATATTGTCAGAAAAGGTTACTTGGGCAAAGGATCTTGCGTATGCAAATGATCTTAAGATGCATCGTATAGCAAAGATTTTTGTGGGCAATACAGCTACATACGCTATTTTGCCTTCTTTCTGGACATATTACTATGGCGACGGTGCGCTTGACGGTTCATTCGTATTCTCTGAAAGCTGTGAATTTATGGGCGTTGACGGTAGCGTTGATACAGCAATGTCTGATGCCATCTTGGCAACATCAGCTGAGAGCGTTATAGGCTTCTGCAACTCTGTAATGGCAGACTATAGCCGTGAGTTTATGCAGGCATATGTCAATGCACTTTTAAACGGTTACTCTTCATATGATGCATTTGTATTAGCTAAGGAGCTTTGTGGAGAAAATGATTACTTTGAAGGAAGAGAGATGTTTGGACCTTCCGCATATCCTATGTTCAACGGTGAGAGCATGACTATTATCAATAGCGACCTTGAAAACGGAAGCTTTGAGGATGAGGTTGATCTTGCAGGCTGGAATAGCGAGGGTGACGTACGTGTAATAAATAAACTTGGCGCAGCATTACCGACACATGAATCACAAATGGCTATTTTGACAACAGGCATTGGCTCCGGCACAACAGATTATACCGAAGCAACACAGGGAAGCATATTGTATCAAAGCTTCAATGTTTCCGAGGGTGTGACAAAGATTATTTTTGATTACAATGTTGTATCAGAGGAGCCTATGGAATATGTTGGCTCTCAATATGATGATAAATTCTATGTTGAAATAATTGATGCTTATGGTAACGTTACACTTATAGCACAGGAATCTGTCAACGCCAGCACATGGTATACAATAACAGGAATCAATTTTGAGGGTGGAGATGAATCATGCTATCACACAGGCTGGAAAACAGTAAGCTTTGATATTTCTGCTCTTCAGGATCAAATTATTACAATTCGTTTTGTTGTTTATGACGTAGGTGACTCCGTTTATGACACAGCAGCAATTATTGATAATGTAAGACTCAACTAATCATTTAGCATTAAAAGCGATTGCTATCCGTAAGGAGAGCAATCGCTTTTCATATTGTATTAAAGGTATTTATAGGGGTAAATTTGCATAAAAATCTATTGTGAAGATAAGATGGAAAAGGTTATTTTTCACTAATTTTCAAATTTTTTAAAAAACTTTAAAAAATTACTTGACAAATTATTGATATTAGGCTAAAATAGTATTCGGTTAGACCAAGCTAACTTGCTTTGAAAGGAGACGGCTATGACCTTACGTGAGGCGACAGAGGGTGTTGAGTATATTGTGAAAAGCATTAACACCGATGATGAAGATTTGAATTCTTTTTTGTTTTCACTCGGTTGTTATAGTGGAGAGCCGATTACGGTTGTTGCTCGCCGCAAAAGCGGATGCACAGTTTCCATAAAGGATAGCAGATACAATTTTGATAAAAATTTGTGCGAGGCTATCGAAATTTAAAAATAATCGAAAGATTATTTTTTTACAGTTAGGTTAGTGCAAACTAACTTATTCGCAAAATTTAGGAGGAGAGAAATGAGAATTGCATTAGCGGGTAACCCCAATAGCGGAAAGACCACCATGTATAATGCGTTGACCGGCAGTAGTGAAAAGGTCGGCAACTGGGCGGGCGTTACCGTTGACAAAAAGGTGCATCCTATAAAAAAGGCTTACTGCGGCAAGAATGAAGAGGTTTTTGCTGTTGAC
>SVRE01000048.1 GCA_015065005.1 Oscillospiraceae bacterium | reverse complement strand
GGGGACGTGTCTGTTTTTTCTTAAATGATAGCTCTGTGCAAGGAGATAAGGTTTATAAAGAATACTTTAAGCTCCTTGAAAATGGCACACCAACCCTTGATATTTCCGCCTGCCCTGATTTAGGGCCCGTGCTTTTTGCCTTAGCGGCTGTGAAAAACGGCGCAACCTTTACAGGTACAAAAAGACTTAAAATAAAGGAAAGCGACAGGGCTGAGGCAATGCGTGAGGAGCTTGGTAAGCTTGGTGTCTGCGTTGAGGTTTATGAAAACTCGGTTACAGTGCATAGCGGCGCTACAATGCCAAGCGAAGCTTTAAACGGTCACAACGACCACAGAATAGTAATGGCACTGTCCGTCATCCTGACCTTGTTCGGCGGTGAAATTGACGGATGTGAGGCAGTTAGAAAAAGCTATCCTGATTTCTTTAAGGAAATAGCAAAGTTAGGAATTAGGAGTGAAGAAATCCAATGAAAATAATTAATGATGTAAAATTTTTAATAGTGGGTCTTGGCTTAATCGGCGGCTCATACGCTCAGGCGTTGACCGATTTAGGCTATGAGGTTGGCGCAATTACAAGGAGCCAAAGCTCCATTGATTACGCAAAGGAAAAGGGCTTGATTGCCCACGGCACAACCGAGGTAACAAAGGAATATGTCAACCAATTTGACGTGGTTGTTTTTGCCCTTTATCCAAAGGTGTTGATTGAGTGGCTTGAAAAATATCAAGGCTACTTCAAAAGCGGTGTATTAATAACAGATGTAACAGGTGTAAAGGGTCCTATTGTTTATAAAATACAGGAGCTTTTACGTGATGATGTTGAGTTCGTTGGCGCCCACCCAATGGCTGGACGTGAGGTTTACGGTGTACAAAATGCTGACAAAAGCATTTTCAGAAATGCAAACTACATTGTAACCCCAACAAGCAAGAATACAAAGGACGGTATTGAGGCGTGCAAAAGCCTTGGCAAAATCCTCGGCTTTAAGACAATTGCGGAGCTGAGCCCGGAGAAGCATGACGAAATGATAGGCTTTTTGTCGCAGCTTACACACTGTATTGCGGTTTCGCTAATGACCTGTAAGGAATCTGAAAATCTTGTTGACTACACGGGTGACTCCTTCAGGGACTTAACCAGAATTGCGAAAATTAATGAGGATATGTGGTGCGAGCTATTCCTCTTGAATAAAACAGAGCTTCTTTCACAAATGGATTTGTTTATTGACAAGTTCCAGGAATTAAAAAGCTCAATTGAAAGCTCCGACACGGAAAAAATGAAGTCAATTATGAGAACCTCTACTAAGCGCAGAGCCTTCTTTGATAAGAAATAGAAAAGGAAAATAGCAAAATGAACATGAATTTCAAAAGAAAATTACCAATCCCAATGGAAATAAAGGAGATGTACCCACTCTCTGATGACCTTGCAAAAATCAAGGCGGAAAACGACAAGGAAATCGCAAAGGTATTCACAGGCGAAAGTGACAAGCTGGTTCTCGTAATCGGTCCATGCTCTGCGGACAGAGAGGATGCTGTGCTTGACTACATTTCAAGGCTCAAGCGTGTGCAGGATGTAGTTAAGGACAAGATAGTAATTATTCCAAGAATTTACACAAACAAGCCAAGAACAACAGGTGACGGATATAAGGGTATGCTCCACCAGCCTGACCCAAATGAAAACCCTGATATGTTAAAGGGTCTTATTGCAATCCGTAAGCTGCATATGAAGGCAATTGAGGAAACAGGCTTTACCTGTGCTGACGAAATGCTTTACCCCTACAATTACAGATATTTAAACGATATTCTTTCATACGTTGCAATCGGCGCCCGCTCCGTTGAAAACCAGGAGCATCGTTTAACTGCCAGCGGCCTTGACATTCCTGTTGGTATGAAAAACCCAACAAGCGGTGATATTTCCGTTATGATGAACTCAATTACCGCAGGACAGCATCCCCACACCTTTATTTACCGTGGCTGGGAGGTTGAGTCCTCCGGCAACCCGCTTACCCACGCAATCCTTCGCGGTTATGTAAACAGTCATGGTCAGTCCTTGCCAAACTATCACTATGAGGACTTAATCAACCTTTGCGAAACCTATGCAAAGACAAACCTTGTTAACCCGGGCGTAATTGTTGATACAAACCACGCAAACTCCGGTAAGAAGTGGGCGGAGCAGGTAAGAATTGCCAAGGAGGTTCTACATTCCACACGTCACAATGATGATGTAAAGAAGCTTGTTAAGGGCTTTATGATTGAGTCTTATATTGAGGACGGCAACCAAAAGCCTGACGGATGTGTATACGGCAAGTCAATTACTGACCCATGCCTTGGCTGGGAAAAGACAGAAAGACTTATTCTCGACATTGCAGACCTTAGAAAATAAACGACACAGGGTGGCATTTTTGCCACCCTTTAATAATTCAAAATGAAAAATGGTTGTGTCAAATGACACAACCATTTTCTTTTATAAATGTGGATGGGCTTCGTTTCTCTTGTGGTCTTTAATTCGCTTACTAACCTTACCCTCAGGGTCAATTTCTCCTGCCTTTTGCAGTGAAATCTTTGTAAGGAACGGACCAACAAGCTCATAAATAAGAACGGAGAACAGTGTAATATTTGCAACCAAGTGTCCAATCTCACCGAATGTCATAGCCTTCATTGCCATACCAAGGGCAACGCCCGCCTGTGGGAACAGTGTAATACCGAGATATTTTCTGACATTTGGCTCCGCGTGGGAAATATCTGCTGAAAGTCTTGCACCGAAATACTTGCCAAGGCAACGGAAGATAATGTAGGTAAACCCAATGAGAAGGACAATGCCTTGTGTGAAAACAGACAGCTCAAGCTCCGCACCGCTTAGCACGAAGAATAGTATGTATATAGGGCCTGTCCAACGGTCAAGCCTGTCCATAAGCTCAGCAGAGAAGTCACAAATGTTGCAGAAGATTGTGCCAAGCATCATACAGCTAAGAAGTGGAGAGAAGGTAACGTGTACGCTTCCAACGTGGAAGTTAATCATTGAAATTGCAACAGTTACGAAAACAAATGCAACGGACACGGAAAGGCGCTTTGAGCGAGAATGGAAAAACCTTTCAATAAATGTAAAGATAAGTCCCATAAGTGCGCCTAAGATAACGGAGATGATAACCTCTAAGAGCGGCTCTACAATGATAGATACAATGTCAGGCTTGCCTGAATGGATTGCGTTTGCAATACCAAAGGAGATAGAAAACAGCACAAGACCAACCGCATCATCAAGAGCAACAACAGGGAGAAGGGTGCTTGTAACAGGGCCCTTTGCCTTGTACTGCTTAATAACCATAAGGGTAGCCGCAGGGGCAGTAGCTGAAGCAACAGCACCGAGAATAATTGCCGCTTCAATTGGGAATGCATTGTTTGGAATAATAAATGAAAGTGCAATAAGCGCCGCATCTACCACAATGGTGGTGAATACCGCTTGGAAAATACCGATAATGGTAGCCTTTTTTCCAATTAGCTTAAGCTCACTCATACGGAATTCATTACCGATAGAGAAAGCGATAAAGCCAAGCGCCACGTCAGAGATGATTGAGAATTTGCCCAAATTGTCAGCGGTAAAGCCCAAGCCGTCAACACCAAAAGCGCCTAAGCAAAAGGGGCCAACCAAAATACCTGCAACCAAATATGCTGTAACTGCAGGCAGCTTTACCAGCTTAGCCAAACGGGAAAGTATAAGACCCGCAAATAATGCAATTGATAAGCTAAATAAAATTTCCATAAAATTGCCTTCTTTTCTAATTTTTTAAAACCTTATCTATTCTAATACTCTTGTCATAATTTGTCAAGAGCAATTTTAACATATTTAAAATAAAAAAGGTGGCAGCCCGTCTTTTTTAAATTCTGTTAACTCCTGTTTTCTTGGCAGCCTCTATAACCGCCTCTGCAACAACCCTTGAAACACGCTTGTCAAGTGCCAACGGAATGATGTTTTCTTCATTTAAATCCTCATCCTTAATAAGAGAGGCTAAAGCGTAGGAAGTTGCAACCTTCATCTCCTCGTTGATGCAAGTGGCACGGCAGTCAAGCGCGCCCCTGAATATACCGGGGAAGGCAAGAACATTGTTAATTTGGTTAGGAAAATCGCTTCTGCCCGTGCCAACAACACGCGCCCCTGCCTTTTTGGCAATGTCAGGCATAATTTCGGGTGTTGGGTTTGCCATAGGGAAAACAATGGGGTTAAGTGCCATTGATTTTATCATATCTTCACTTACAATGTTAGGGGCGCTGACTCCGATAAATACATCACAGCCAACCATAGCATCTGCAAGCGTGCCGCTTTTGCCCTCAAGGTTTGTAACCTCAGCAATTTCCCTGTGGGCGGAGTTTAAATTCTTGTCTCCTTTGCGTATAATGCCAAAGCGGTCAACCATAGTTAAGTGCTTAACTCCCATGTTTAAAAGGTGCTTTCCAATTGCAATTCCCGCACTGCCCGCGCCGTTAATTACCACCTTAACTGTACCTATGTCCTTTTTAACCACCTTTAAGGCGTTTAAAAGAGCGGCTGCAACTACAATTGCGGTGCCGTGCTGGTCATCATGGAAAACGGGAATATCGCAAATTTCCTTCAGCCTTTTTTCAATTTCAAAGCAGCGCGGGGCGGAAATGTCCTCTAAATTAATTCCGCCAAATGAGCCTGAAATCAAGTAAACTGTTCGTACTATTTCTTCAACATCCTTTGAACGTACGCAAAGCGGGAAGGCGTCCACATCCGCAAACTCCTTAAAAAGCGCGCACTTGCCCTCCATAACGGGCATACCTGCCTCGGGTCCTATATCGCCTAAGCCCAAAACCGCTGTACCGTCTGTTATGACAGCCACAAGGTTATTGCGCCTTGTTAAATCGTATGACTTGCTTACGTCCTTTTGTATTTCAAGGCAAGGCTCAGCCACTCCCGGGGTGTACGCTAAGGATAAATCCTGCCTTGTTTCCACACTAACCCTTGCAACAACCTCAATCTTGCCCTGCCAATCGTAATGCTTTTTTAAAGATTCTTGTCTTATATCCATTATATCATTTTCTCCGGGTGAAAGTATTCATCAAATTTTTCTTCACTTAAAAAGCCAAGCGTAACACATGCCTGCTTCAGTGAAATTCCCTTTTCGTGTGCCAAATGTACAACCTTTGCGGCATTTTCGTAGCCTATGTATGGGTTTAATGCGGTTGCCAACATTAAGGAATTATGTAGGTTTGCATGCATTTTTTCGCAGTTAGGCTTGATTCCGCAAACACAGTTTTTCTCAAAGGAAATGCATACATCACCCAAAAGCCTTACAGACTGCAAATAATTATAAATGCACACAGGCATAAACACATTAAGCTCAAAGTTGCCCTGTGATGCGCTTATAGAAACAGCCTGGTCGTTTGACATTACCTGTACCGCCACCATTGTCACCGCCTCACACTGTGTGGGGTTTACCTTGCCGGGCATAATAGAGGAGCCCGGCTCATTTTCGGGAATAGTAATTTCGCCTAAGCCGCATCGCGGACCGCTGGATAGCCACCTTATATCGTTTGCAATTTTCATCAAATCGCAGGCAAGCGCCTTTAAAGCACCGTGGGCATTTACAAGCTCACCCTTGGAGGTAAGTGCGTGAAATTTGTTTTCTGCTGTTTTAAAATCAACACCTGTGATTTCTGAAATTTCCCTTGCTACTGCGGCATCAAAGCCATTTGGCGCATTCAAGCCTGTGCCGACAGCGGTTGCACCGATAGCTAAGCCCTTTAACGGAATTAAGGAAAGCTCTATCATTTCAACGTCTATTTCAAGGGACGCGCGCCAACCGCTGATTTCCTGTGAAAAGGCAATGGGCGTTGCATCCTGCAAATGTGTCCTGCCGCTTTTAACTATTCCTTGGTTTTCCTTTTCTAATTTTAAAAACGTATCAATCAGCTTTTTTACCGCAGGGATAAGACCGTTAACAGTAGATAAAACGGCGGAAATATGCATAGCTGTCGGGAATGTGTCGTTTGAGGACTGTGACATATTTATATCATCGTTTGGGTGCAAAAGGTCCTTGCCGAGTATTTCATTACCCCTGTTTGCAATAACCTCATTTGCGTTCATATTTGTTTGCGTGCCGCTGCCTGTTTGCCAAACAGCTAAAGGAAAGTGGTCCTTAAGCTTACCGCAAATAACCTCAAGACAAGCTTTTTCAATAGCACCCAGCTTTTCAGCGGTCATTTTTTCCGGCTTTAAGCTGTTGTTTGCCCTGGCACAGGCAAGCTTTAAAACACCAAGGGCATTAATGATTTCCTTCGGCATTTTTTCTGTACCTATTTTGAAATTTTCAAGACTTCTTTGGGTTTGCGCGCCCCAATATTTATTTTTAGGGACTAAAATTTGCCCCATAGAGTCGTGTTCAATACGATAATCCATAAATTACCTCGCAAAAATTGATAGTACTATTTTAGCACACATATTATGTATTTTCAAGTTCATATTTGACATATGGAAGAATTTGTAGTATTATTAATATGAGGTGATACTATGTTTAAATTTCATATGCCAACTAAGGTAATTGCAGGGCAGGGCTGTGTGCTTGAAAACCAAGGCGAGTTAATATTAGGAAAGCACGCTTTAATAGTAACAGGCAAGTCCTCCGGTAAAAAATCAGGCGCTCTTGATGATGTTATTTTCGTGCTTGAAAATAATAAAATCCCCTACCACGTGTATGATAAAGTGGAAAACAACCCGGAAATCAATGATATGGCGTTGGGTGGAAAATTCGCAAGGGAGTGCGGGTGTGATTTTATAATTGCCATCGGTGGCGGCTCTCCGCTTGATGCCTCAAAGGCGATTGCGGTTTATGCCGCAAATGAACCAAAGGAGAACAGTGGCTTTGAGCTGTACGATATATTTAAGGGCAATTATAAAAACAAGCCATTGCCAATGGTTGCAATCCCAACTACTGCAGGTACAGGCTCGGAGGTAACACCGTATTCTATACTAACCTTACACAACGAAAAAACCAAAAAAAGCTTTACCTGTGTGGATAGTTTTTTCAAAACAGCCTTCTTGGATGGCAGATACACCCTTAATTTGCCCTTGCAGGTTGCAAGAAATACCGCTGTTGATGCAATGTGCCATTTAATAGAAGGCTATACAAATAAAAAGGCATCACCGTCAAGTGATTATATGGTACTTGAGGGACTAAAAATAATAGGAAAGAATCTTGACAAGCTGGAAAACGGTAATTTTGATACAGACTCTTGCACTGAGCTTTTGTGGGCATCTACCCTTGGCGGAATCGTAATTTCCCAAACAGGCACTACAATAGTACATTCAATGGGCTATCAGCTCACCTACTTTAAGGATATTCCCCACGGTATGGCAAACGGATACTTGCTTTGCGAATATTTGAAAAGAGCAGATAAGGTAAGGGTGGCAAATTGCTTGGATGCGTTAGGCTTAAGTTCCCTTGACAAATTACTGGCTTATCTTGAAAAAATCCTACCCCGTGTCGCTGATTTTACGGAAAATGAGCTTGTTGAGTGGTCAAATATATCAATCAAGGCACGTAATGTAGCATCCTGTCCGTACCCTGTTACACAGGACCTGGAAATAGAAATTTACAAAAATAGCTTGCTTTGATTAGCAAAAAAACGGCACCCTGTGTGCCGTTTTTTTATTTAATTAGCTGTTCTTTATATTTTTTGGGGGAGAGACCTGTGTGCTGTTTAAACACCTTAGCAAAGAAATTGTAGTCCTCGTACCCGCACATTTCACCGATTTGATATATTGAAAGGTCGCTGCTTTCCAAAAGCTCAATCGCCATGTTCATTCTTAGCTTAATTATGTATTTTGTGGGTGGCATTCCCATTTGCTCCTTGAAGTGCAAATTATATCTTGTCATACTGTGTCCATCCATTTTGGCAAGGTCGGGAATTTTTATTTGGGTATTGTAATGATTGTTAATGTAATTTATGGATTTTGAAAGGCTTACCCTTGGCTTTTCTTCGTTAACTATAGCTCTGGCAAGCTCAATTAAAAGCTTTTCAAGTGAGGCGGACAGGTCTCGCTCTCTGAATTTATCATTTTTAATAAAGCAATCGAAAAGGCGTTGAAACCTTGTTTGCAAATGGTTTGAGGGGCTTGTTTTATTAATGAATGGATACAGCTTTATTCCATATTCTCTCAAAGCTTCATCAACACCGCCGCCTGTAAAATGTAACCATAAATAATTCAGCCCCCCGTCATTATCAAGCTGCTGCATATATGCTGTGTGGGGCGGCAGAATAATAACATCGCCTGCAAAAAGACGAAGCGCGCTTTTGCCGTTACTGAATAAAAGGTTACCTGCGGTAACGTATATTAAATAGTAATCAGCTCTGCCTGATATATTTTCGCTTTTATGTCGCTTTGAGGTGTTTATGCTTCCTGCGCAGTTAACCAAAAGCCCTTGCTTTTTGGACTCTCGGTTGTCCTTATCTAAGTCTCCACTTGTTTGCAGGCTAAGATTCAGATAGTGATATACTTCCTTCATAAAAGCCCCCTTCGGTTAAATAATACTACTTTTCGGTTAAATTATCACTTTAATTGTCCGCATTTATATAGTATCATATAATTGCGACAAAGTCAAATAATACTTTCAAAAGGAGAGAAAAAATGAAAAAAAGACTTTTGCTTACAATGATTTTGGCAGCAGTGCTATGCATGCTTTTCGCATTTGCGGTAAATGCTGAGGAGTATGAGCTTGTAAATGACCTTGGTGACCCATCCTGGTACACAGGTAACTATGCACTAATGACAGACAAAACCTCAAAGGTTGTTTTGTCAAACGGTGACGGTACATATACCGCATACCCCGCATACTATGTTTTGAAGTATAGCATTACTGTTAAGGACGGCGCGATAACAGAAGCATACGTAAACGGCTTCGATTACAGCTTTGTAAATGAAAAAACAGGTAAAGGCTATTCTACCGGAGCAATTTATAAGGTTGAATTGCCCAATGGCCTTACAACAGTAAAGAATACTTATTTCGGACACAACCCGAAGGAGCCAAATGTTGTGGAGCTTATAATGTCCGATTCCATGACGAGCATCAGTGCTCACGCATTCCGTGAGACAACTAATCTAAAAAAGGTGGTTGTATCAAAGAATGTAACAGCAATCGGAAGCTATGCTTTCTATAAGGCAAAGGGTCTTGAGGAGGTTATATTCAGAGGTGGCTCTGATGCGGAGCTTGACGTTTCCGGTGATAATATATTCCTTGAATGTACAGCCTTGAAGGAAATAGACCTTTCAAGCAGAAAAATTATTACCCTTGGTTCAAGCTTTTTGTCAAAATGCTCAAATCTTGGTAAGGTTACCTTGCCTGAAAGCTTGGAGAATGTAGGATACTGCTCTATATTCAATAACCCCAAAATGTATCTTGCAAGTGACTTCCTGCCTGAAAACTTAAAAACAGTAGGTCAGCACTTCTTGTCAGGATGTGTGAATATAAACAAGGTGCTATTTTTCCCTGAGGGCTTTGAGGGCTTTTCAGCATCCTACAATTTCAGTAGTGACCAATCGGTGCCTGCTGATATAACCTTGGTTTTTCTTGGAAAAATGGAAGGTAAAATGGACTTTTATCAGGCTTCCGTATCAAATGGCAGAAAAATAACCTTGATTTTTACCAAAAACCAATTTTCTGACCTTACAGGTAAATTTGTAACCGCTTGTGATGACGGAACAATTGCCTATGTTGGAAAAACTGCACCAACAGATGACAACAACTATATTTCCCAAACAGGAACTCTTGATTTGCTCCTTGGCAACCCAACTGATGCTAACACCAAGTATAAGGTTAATGAAAACGGTGACACCCTTTACTATGTTCACAATAGAACATACAGCGTTTACTTCTGCGGTGGGGACAAGGTGGAGCTTTGCCACAATGTCCGTTCAACAAATGTTGAATCGGGATATAACAACTACATAACAACCCCATTTACCTTTGATAAGCAGGGGCATATGGACGCAGGCATTCACTATGATTTAATAGAAATTAAAAGCTTGCCTACTTGCGGAGATGACGGCGTTACAGAGAACACCTGTGTGCTTTGCGACCGCGTGGCACAGGATGTAGCTCCTGCAACAGGCGACCATGAACTATATGAGGTAAGCACGTGCGCAGATAAGTGTGAGGTTTGTAAAAAATATGTTCAAAAGGCAACCCAAAGCCATAGCTGTACAGAAAAGCTGAGCTACGAAAACGGCTATTTACAGGCAGGCACAAAGCTGACCTACTGTGAAAACGAGGGCTGTGAGCATCAGATTACAGAGGAGATAAAGGCTTTGTTTACAGTTCTTGGCTATTCAGTATATGAGGCAGGGGATGGTAGCGTTTTGCAGGGCTTCTTAATCAACAAAGAAGCAATCAGCGTATATGCAAGCCAAGGCATCAGCTTTGAGTTCGGTGTTGTTGCAAGCACGCTTGAAGCACCTCTTGATGAAAACGGCACACCTACAGATTCAAAGAAGGTTATTAAGCAGAGCATGGCAAATGCATACGGAGATGCATTTGAAATCAGAGTTATTGGAATTAAAGTTTCTCCAAACACTCCGTTTATCGCTTGCGGATACGTTATTGATAACGGAAAGGTTTACTATCTTGACAACGGTGAAACCGTTGAAAAGCCAACCCTTCAAAGCTATAACCAGCTAATGGGTATTGTGGGCTAAACGCTTTGATGCTTTACAGGGCATTACTTGGAAAATAAAAAGAGAGAGCATTTCGGTTAAAAACCGACTTGCTCTCTTTTGCTTTATAATGTGGCTTCAATCACAACCGCTGTGCAAGGGCGGCAAAGGGTTACCAAAACCTTTTGTCCATCTGCCTTTACCTGTCCGTCACAATCAGAGGGGTAGAGAATTTTAACATCCTTTATTTCTCGGTCAAGAGGGATTTCGAAGGTGTCCTTGCTTTCATCCATTCTCCAAACCGCCATTCTTATCGTGTTATCAAGCTTATATGCCTCACACATCCATTTTTGGCTGTACTGTGGCATGCCCAAGGGATAAAACGGTATTGACTTCGGAATATCGTCACGGATTTTTTTGTGCAAGTCAATAGCTTCCTTAACAAGGGCAAATTGCTTTTCATCCCAGCCTTGAATTTCTCCCGAGAGGTGGACACGCTTAAGGAGTGAATTAACCATATTTACAACAATTTCATCATCACTCGCTTGAGCCAAGGGGTAGGACCAGACCGCACCCTGCTCAGGTATAACCGCAGTTGAGGCAGCTGCCGATATTTTTGCATTGTATCTGTAGTCCTCTTGGTCGCTGACGGATTGCAAATGGCAAACGCTAAGCTGGGCGTAGTCCATACGTAAGCTTCCGCTTGAGCAGTTTTCAATGATAATATGGGGATATTTTTCTTTAATTTCCTTAAGCCAGCCAAGATAAGCCTTGTTGTGACCCAAAAGGCCCTCACCCATACTGTCAGCATAAAGCTCCGTGCCTCTGCCTGCTTCAATGTTATAGTCTAATTTTAAGTAGCCAACACCGTAGTCACGCACAACCCTGTCAATTGCATCCATAGCATATTTACGCACAGCCGGGTTTCTGAAGTCAAGCTGGTATCTGCCGTGGTCGATAATTCTTTTGCCGTGGCGTACAAAAAACCAATCATCCGGCAAATCCTTGGCAAGAGGACAGTTAATTCCCATAACCTCAGGCTCTAACCAAATGCCGGGTATCATACCCGCTGAGTGTATTTTATCAAACAGGCTTTTAAGTCCATTTGGGAATCTCCAGCTTGACGGCTTCCACTCGCCAACCGAGTCCCACCAGGTGCCATCTGCATACCAGCCTGCATCAACGCAGTAATATTCTGCACCGATTTTTGCGGCACGCTCAATAATAGGTAAGGATTTTTCCTCTGTTGTGTCTCCCATCAAGCAGTTCATATAGTCATTAAATATAACGGGCAGCTTGGCATTTTCCCTGTTATTGCCTGCGATTTGCCTACGGTATTTTGTAAGCTCACCAAGTGCATCATTAAAATCGCGACCCAGGGAAAGGGCAACCTTAACGGTTTCAAAGGACTCACCCGGCTTTAATTCCTTATACCAGTCGTGCTCCTGCTCGTTTGGACCGCTAAGCTTTAAGTACAGCATCCTGTCAATGTCGGAAATTTCCCAAGCCCAGGAGCCGTTATGCTCAATTTGCCACATAACCGTGTTTTCGCTTTCTAAGTTTTGGTAAGCGCCCATTGGCAAATATTCCTTAGCGCTCCAGGAGCCTGTGTTTGACACTAAAATCCTTTTTCCCGAAAAATATGTCATTGGCGCATAGCCAAGCTCCCCGGGGGTGTAGGAATGCCAGTTCGCCTCCCTGCACCAGGCATTGTGTGGGATTAAAATCCTCATTCTCTCATCAAGAGGCAAATCCCCCTCATCAATTCCAATGTAGGAAAAGGAGGAAACATATTCAAGGCCTATTGGCAAGCTTCCGATATTGGTAACATCAGTCCAGGCGCGCAAAACGGAAATATCCTTGTAAAATTGGTAATGCACGCACGCCTCTATTTTTTCATCAGCCAAGGTCAGCTCTAATTTATTTCCAATTTCATTTTCGTAATATTTGTGTGACTTATATTTGAGTGTAAAGGTAGCGGAGCCGCCTGTGTGCTTTGACATATGGTGGTCGTTTGGATTGTCGCCGCACAGGTGTATTTCCGCAATAGGTCCCCAATTGTGCTTGCTGCGCTTATGCACAAGGGGGCTTTTGGAAAGGGTACGTAAAACAACCCTTTTGTCATCTGCTATATCAATCTGTAAATAAAATCCGTTTTGTGAAAAATCAAGTGTATTCATTTTATTCCTCTTCAAGCATTAATTCTAATTTTCCGCCAGCCGTTATTTCCTCGTAGGTAAGGAAGTGGCGGTCTATTTTTTTGCCGTTTAAATAAATTTCCTTTATGTAAGGATAATCAAGCGGGCTTTTGTCGCACTCTATTATAAACTCACTGCCAACAGTGCAGGCGTGATATTCACGGTTTAACCGTATTTTTGCCTTTTTAAAGAGGGGAGTGTTTATAAAATAGCGCTTATCTCCCATACAAACCTGTGCAAAGCCAAGGGCAGACAGCACATACCAGGCAGAGAGCTGACCCACATCCTCGTTACCGCAAAAGCCAAATGCACCTGTGCGGTAGGCTTCTTTTTGTACACGCCTTGTCCAATACTGGGTGCGCTTAGGTAAGCCAAGCAGGTTAAAATAGTGGGTTATATTATGACAAGGCTCGTTTGAATGGTTGTAGTCCTCGTTCCAAAGGCGGGAAAAGTCTGCCTTTTCAAAAAGCCTTTCAAGCAATGAAACAGCTCTTTCCTTGCCGAAAAGCTCACACAAGCCCTCAACGTCATATGGCGCAAACCAGCTTTGCTGGAAAATGTTGCTCTCAACACAGCCGCAGTAATCATACTCATCCTTAACAGGCACAAAGCTGCCCTTTTCATCCCTTGCACCCATAAAGCCTGTTTCCTTGTTGAAATTGTCCTTATAGGAGCGCACACGGCTCATAAAATGCTCGTAATCTTCATTTTTACCTAAAGCCCTTGCAAGCTGCGCTAAACAGTAGTCAGCAAGTAAATATTCAAGGGTTTCACTCAAGGAATTGGGAACAAAGGCGCTGTCCTTATATTGCGAGCACTGTGGGCGAAAGCTTTTAAAGCTATCGTTATAAACAGAGAGGGCGGATGCCTTGCAGATTTCGTAAGCCTTTTCTATGTTGAAATTTTTTATGCCCTTCAGATACGCATCAGCCAAAACAATAAGCCCCGGGTCACCCACCATGCAGTGTGAATCAATACCCATAAGCTCCCATCTTGGCAAGGAGGTTTTCTTTTGAACCGCTATGCTCAAAAGGGAGTTAATTTCGTCATTTACAGACACAGGGTCGATAATACTGAGCAATGGGAACTCACTTCTGTACACATCCCAACCGCTGAACATTGTGCGGTGGGTATAGCTTGCGTGGCAAATCTCACCGTTTGGGCTAACGTATCTTTCGTCACAGTCAACCGCAGTGCGTGGGTCAAGGAGCACGTGGTAAAGGCAGGTATAGTAAAGGGTCAAATCCGTTTGGTCCTTTCCTTCCACAGTTGTACATTCAAGGGCGCTTTCCCAAGCCAAATCGGCTTTTTTGTAAAGCTCATCAAAATTAAAATCGGGACATTCGCTTTTCAGGTTGTTTCTTGCCCCCTTTAAATCCACATACGAAATACCGCAGCGGATTAAAATCTCCTCGTTTTCCGTAGCTTCAAAATTGGCAAGTAAATGTAGGTCGCAACCGCTTAATTCGGACACGTCCTCCGCAAAAAGCTCCTCATTTTCAAAAAATCTGTAGCTGAAATCCTTGGAAGCCTCAAGGCTGAAATAAAGCTTGTAGGCAATTCCGCCGTGTCCACGGCCAAAGCCACCGCCCCCGGGGGTGCAAACTATTTCACCCTCAATTGTTCTGCCGCAAACAGTGATTTTTTCAAAATCCGCATGTCCTGCAATTCTGCGTGAAAAATTGAGAATTATTCCGCATTCTTCACTCTTGGGGTAAGTAAAGCGGAGCATACCCGTGTGTAAGGAAACGGTTGATTCACACTTGATTTTATATCTGTCAAGAAAAACGGAGTAGTAGCCTGCACGCGCAACCTCATTTTGGTGACTGAATGGGGATTTCCAGCCTGTTTTTCCTTTTTCAAAGCTCACCTCAGCATTTGAGCCGCTTCTTAAATCAGTTTTGCCAACTATTGGCATAATTTGCAAATTGCCAAGGTCACCGTACCAGCCAATACCGCTCATATGGTTGAAGCTGAAGCCCTCTATTGTATTCTGGCAATAGTTGTAGCCTGTGCCGTTGTCGCCGCTTGTTGTGGTGTCGGGAGATAGCTGCACCATACCGAAGGGATAAGCGGCACCGGGGTAGGTTTTTCCCCCACCGTGGAAGCTTTCTCCCTGCTCGTCACCGACAGTGCCGATAATCGGGTCAATATAACTTGTCTTTTTCATAACGCCTCTTTTAATACATGAATTTTATTCCATTTTACCATATGCGCATAAACTTTTCAACATAAAATAATTGACAAATAATTATTTGTGTGCTATATTATTTTAAAAGAAATGCGAAACAAGGAAGGACTAAAAATGAAGGTTAGCTCATTACTCGGAGAAAGATTTAAGACAGCACCTGCTGATTGTACTATTGAAAGCCAGGCATTAATGGTACGTGGCGGTTATATGAAGAGCGTTGGCACAGGTCTTTTTTCACTATATATGCCTGCAAAGAGGATCACCAAGAAAATTGAAAATATCATCCGTGAGGAAATGGATAGAATAGACGGACAGGAGGTTATGTTCCCTGTTGTAATGCCGGGCTCACTTTGGCAGGAGTCTGACCGTTATAATACCATCGGCTCTGAGCTTTTGCGCTTTAAGGACAGAA
>SVRE01000102.1 GCA_015065005.1 Oscillospiraceae bacterium | reverse complement strand
TTAATACTGGTTCAATAGTAGAGCATGACTGTACAGTTGGTAATTACACCCACGTAGCACCCAAAAGTGTAGTTTGCGGAGCAAGCAATATAGGTAATTCTATGTGGCTTGGAACAGGTGGAACAGTTATAAATTTAATAGATGTATGTGATAATGTGATGCTAGGTGCAGGTGCGGTTGTTGTTAAAAATATTGATGAAACAGGAACTTACGTGGGGGTCCCGTGTAAGAAAATTAAATAATGAAGTAGCAAAGCCTCTTACGTTAGAAAATCCGTAAGAGGCTTTGTAATTTGTATGTAATATGTTTACACAAGTCTAATTTCAATTGCCAATACACCGTATTTTTCTATATCTGCGGCTATGTAATATTGGCACATATCCTGTGGGGTAGCTTCTTCGTTTTTTAAATAGCCAAGAGATACCTTGTCAAAGCACTTGTACAGATCTTCAAAATCCTTAAATTTTGTCAAATTGCAGACACGTGTAAGCAGTTTTTCGCCAGTTACCCTGTGGCGAAACTCGATTTCATCACCGATATTAATAAGCCTGCGCTTCTCATCGTTGAGTCGCATTTCAATCCTTTTGCTCCCCATCCTTATTGATTGAAAAGGTCGATCATTCAGCATCATTTTGTGCCTCATAGCTCTTCTATCTCCAGAACTGTAAGTGTTTTGCCCTCTACCTTAAATTTAACCTCATATTTGTCAAACAAAAAGCCAAAAATCCTATCCTCATCATCAATATAAGAGGGGCGCGGGTCTTGTGAAAGCGCTTCTCTTAAGCACAGTAAAAGCTGCGGGGTAAGCTTTTCTTCAAGCTTCTTTGATATAATAACATCCTTTGTATAGTCATCAATTTCAGTGCTAAAGCCACCAAGTGCATTCGGCACACTGTCAACGTGCGGCAAATATGGCTTGATATCATAAACAGGGGTCCCGTCCATCATGTCAGCACCTAAAAGGCGGAGGACGTGTCCGCAATTTTCAGTTTTTTCGATTTTTTCAAGCTTTAAACAGGACAAGGCTAAAGAGTTGGGGCGAAATGAGGAGCGCGTTGCAAACACACCCATACGCGTGTTCCCACCCAATCGTGGCGGACGCACAGTAGGAGAAAATTTTTCTGCCTTATTTTCAGAAAAACCCCAAATTATCCACACGTGGCTGTACTTTTCTAACCCCTTTAGAGCCTCAGGCACTCGGAACTCAGGCTCAAAAACGAGGGTAGCCTCAATGCTTTTACAAAGCCCGCTTTGCCTTGGTAACCCGAATTTGGTGGGAAAGGCTGTTCTTATATATCCTATTGGTTTTATTTCCATAAGCACCTCCACGATAATTTTCTATATTTTATCACATTAACACCTAAAATTCCATATTATAAGTTGAAAAACAGGAAAATTTATGTTATTATTACCTTGTAATTTTGAAAGGAGTGCTTTTGTATGGTAGATATAATTTTGAGTATAGTTGAATACATAGGCGTTATTTCCTTTGCAATTTCCGGCACGGTTATAGCTATTAACAAAAAAGCCGATGCGGTTGGCGCAGTTGTTTTCGCCTTACTTACCTGCTTTGGCGGCGGAATGGTAAGGGATATCATTTTAGGCATAACCCCAAGAATTATAACAAACAGAGAATATCATTATCTGGCACTTACCTGTATCGGTGTTGCATTGATTTGCTTTGCCCTTGCCTTTATACCGAAAACAGCATCCTTTATAACAAAGCACAGTCACGATTTTGCCATTGATTTTACAGATGCCATAGGACTTAGTGTTTTTTGCGTTTTCGGTGTTGATGTGGCAATTGAGCTAAGTGGAGGAGAAAATCCTGTTTTGCTTATCTTCTGCGGCTGTATAACTGCTGTTGGCGGCGGTATGCTAAGAGATATTTGCTCAGCAGAAATACCATTTATTTTCAGAAAGCATATTTATTTGATTCCAACACTTTGCGGCGCAACGTTTTACTCCCTTACCTATAAGCATATACCGCACCTTGTATCAATGCTTATCACAATAGGCATCGTAATCGGTCTTCGCGTTCTTGCAATTATATTTAAATGGAATTTGCCCGTGCCAAAAGGAAACAGTGAGGGTATAAAGGAAAATAAAAGTAATGAAAGCACAAAGGAACTAGTACATAAATAAAAAAGCCACGTTTGTGGCTTTTTTATTTATGCATCATTCCTGGCAAAATAATTTCCTTGTGGGAGTTTTTTGGCATCTTATTTTCATCAAGAATAACCGCGGGCTTAATTGCACCCTTGCCAAATGTATTTTTTATTTCATCAAGGGCGGAATTTAATCTTTTTCTTTTCTCATCCGCCTCATAATCATAAAGCATTACTGATTGTACAGGCGCACCCTCTTCGTTTAAGTGAATGGCGGTTACGGTTATAGCTCGTATTTTTTCCTTAAAGCTGTAATTTTCACGCAAAAGCTCATAAGCGGTTTTGGAAATCAAAAGCTCATCCTGTGTGGGATTTGTCAGCCTTTTTTGGAAGCTTTGATAAGTCAGATTTTTGTCCTTAACCGTCAAGCTGACTCCGCCTGCGCACAAATTCATATCACGCAGCTTGTAGCCAATATCCTGGGAAAGGGCAACAATAACCTTGTTTGCATCCTCATAACTATCAATGTTTTCAACACAAGTAACACCGTGTCCTAAGGACTTTGCAGGCACGTAGTAATCCATATGTGCCACTCTTGATTCATCTAAGCCATTTGCAAAAAGCCAAAGGGAGTGTCCGTTTGGCTTTATGCAAATGGC
>SVRE01000047.1 GCA_015065005.1 Oscillospiraceae bacterium | reverse complement strand
CGAACAGGCTTTTAAAGAGAGTAAGAGACTATGCGCAGGTAAAGGGAGACGGAAAAATCACCCTTGCAATTGCACAAACAGCACTTAAAGCCCTTGAAATTGATGAGCTTGGCCTTGACAACATTGACAGGAAAATGCTTGAAACAATTATTAAGTTTTATGACGGCGGTCCGGTAGGTCTTGAAACCCTTGCCGCAACTGTTGGTGAGGAGGCAATTACTATTGAGGATGTTTACGAGCCTTATCTTATGCAAATAGGCTTCCTTTCAAGAACTCCCCGCGGCAGGTGTGTAACACGCCTTGCCTATGAGCATCTTGACCTTCCCTACAGAGGCAGCAATCTGCAATTGAAAATTGATGAATAAATTAACACGTCATCCGCAAAAAAGCGGATGACGTGTTTGTTTTTGCTGCCTTTGAGGCGTGGAAATAAACCCCTAGTTCTACTAGGGGAAAAAGACGCGAGGAACTGCAATAAGAAGGGGCGAGCTTTACGCAAGCCCAAAAAGAAAGCCTCCCCTGTGTAAGGTAGTGGAACGTCATTTCGGTAGTGAATGGCACTCGGGGAGTGGCAGAGCCGAAATGTGACCGAGCCGCAGCGAGAAGGTGGATTGCGAAGCAAGACGGAAGGGTTGTATAACATGGAAACAATCCCTCAGTCAGCAAAGCTGACAGCTCCCTTTACACAAAGGAGCCTTTTTGTTCGTTTACGAAAAGCGGTGCGTGTAATACTGTGATAAATTTCAGTGCCTCCCCCGAGGTTAAGCCTGTAATGACCCCTTCTAGGGGTGTGCATACCACCAGTTGCACTGGTGGTTATGATTACTGTTTTTTCACCCTGAAAAACAGAGCCTTAAGCGCTTTTCCGTTAAAGGGTATAAGGGGGTACAAATAATCATGCTTTCCAAGCACGGTTTCATTAGTTACAATGAGTACAATTGTTACTAAGGTTCCTATAATTAACCCCCAGAAATTTAAAAAATGAATTAAAATTATTGATAAAATTCGCATATATTTAAAAGCATAACCAAGCTCATAATTTGACTGAGTAAAGCCGGCTATTGCCTCTATTGCCATATAAAAAATTGCATCGGGACACAGCCAGCCGATTTGAACGGCAAAGTCACCAAGCAAAAGTCCCCCGACCACGCTAAAGGAATTGGACAGCACGTTCGGTGTATTCAAGGATGCCAGCTTTAAGCCGTCAAGCACAAATTCCACTATTAAAAGTTGGGCTATAATTGGCACCTCACCCGTATCCTTTGGTACTATAAATTCAATCCACGGCGGTAAATGTGCGGCATTTACCACAAGGGTGTACCAAATAGGAGTCAGAAATATTGCGCCAAGGAATACCATTTGGCGAATCAGCCTTAAATAAGTGCCTGTAAAGCAAGGGTAATAATAATCATCTGCCTCCTGTAAAAAATCAAATATTGCGGTGGGTAAAATCATAGCCTCCGGTGAGGTATCACACAAAACCACAACACTTCCCTCCAATATAGAGGCACAGGCGGCATCCGGCCTTTCTGTACAGCGCACCTTTGGAAAAGGGTTATACCAACGTCTTTTTATAAGACATTCTATTAAGCTTTGGTGTCCCATGGGAAGCGCATCTGTTTTTATGGAATTTATCTTCTCAATAAGCTGTTTTACGTACACAGGGTCGGCTTTTCCGTCAATATATACTATGGCTATATCTGTTTTTGAGCGTTGCCCCACGTTGGCATATTTGACCGTTAACTTAGGGTCTCTTATTCTGCGCCTGACCATTGCAGTATTAAAGATTAGCGTTTCCACAAAGCCATCACGCGCGCCGCGCATTACCTTATCATTTCCCGGCTCCTCCGTTACTCTGGCAGGGTATGAGCGCGCATCCACAATTACAGCGCCGTTGCCGAAGCCCTGTGCCAAAATTGCTGAACAGCCGCTTAAAACCATTGTTACTATTGTGTCAAAATCATATACGGCATCAACCTCAACGCTTGGCACACTTGTTTTTACAAATTGCCGAACCGCCCCCTCTTCACCGTTTCCAAAATCCTTTACTGTGGTTAAGTGCATCATCAGCTTTTGCATAATGGCGGCAGTTACAAAGCCGTCAACATAGTACATTACTACCCTTTGGGAATTTATCTCCATTTCTCTTTTTATCAAGTCAAAATTTTCGTTTATATTTAAAATTTTATCAAGAGTTTTTATGTTTTCTTCAAAATCCAAGGTCAGCTCCTGCATAAAAATACCTCCGCAAATACTTTTTGTTAGTATTTACGGAGGTTTATTTTTTAATCATTATTTTTTGTCATTCTTAAAGAATTGATAAAAATAACAGGGTAACATACCGTTATAAAGCTTCCTTACCTTATCTGCTTTTCTTCCAAAAAGCTTGCAAAACTCCTCGTGGCTGGTAATTATATACATTTGCCATTTATCAAGGGTTTTGAAATGCTCTCCCATTTTTTTGTACAGCTCTTCTGTTTCCTTCATAGAAAAGAGCCGCTCCCCGTAAGGCGGATTGCAAACAATTGTTCCGCGCCTGCCCTGGGTCTGTATTGTCAAGGCATCCCTTTGGAATATTTTCATATTCCCGTAAACGCCTGCGTGCTTTGCATTTTCCTGTGCAATTTTAACACACTCAGGATCAATATCGGATGCATATGCAATAAACTGTGAGTCCTTTATTATTTTACTCCTTGCCTCTTCCCTTGCGCTTGCCCAAAATTCCGCCTCAAATTGCGGAAAATTCTGTGCGGCGAATGCCCTGTTTAAGCCGGGAGCGGTATTGGTCATAAGCATTGCAGCCTCAATTGCAATTGTACCGGAGCCGCAAAACGGGTCCCAGAGCAAAACGTCCTCCCTGGGTCTTGACAGCTTTGCCAAGGCGCAGGCTAATGTTTCCCTGATAGGCGCTTCATTTGCCTTCGGCCTGTATCCCCTTTTGTGTAACGGTGTGCCTGAGGTATCTATCATCAGTGTTGCTCTGTTTTTGAAAATAAAGAAATCTATTTGATATTTTACTCCCTTTTCGGTAAACCAGGTAACACCGTATTTGCTTGAAAGACGTGATACCACAGCCTTTTTAATTATCTTTTGACAGTCGGGAATTGAAAACAGATTGCTTTTGATGCTATGGCCCCTTACAGGAAACTCATCATCCTTGCCAATCCATCTTTCCCATTCCAGTGCTTTTGTGCCCTCAAATAAGTCATCAAAGGTATACGCCTCAAATTCACCGATTTTAATATAAAGTCTTTCGGCAAACCTTAAATTTATACTGCATACCGCCACTGCACGCTCGTCTGCTACAAAGCTTACACGGCCATCCATCGTTTCCGTCCTTTTATAGCCAAGCTTATCTATCTCCTCGCCAAGCAGGCTTTCCAAACCAAACAGGCAGGTTGCTACATACTCAATTACCAAGTTTTATCTCCTTTTGTAAGTGTAAATGAAAATTCACACCATTCCTTGTATTTACTTTCTACCTTTATTTCTCCATCATGTGCTTCAACTATTGTTTTTGAAATGAACAAGCCAAGTCCAACGCCTGTTTTATCAAGGCCCCTGCTCTTGTCACTCTTGTAAAATCTGTCAAACACATACGGTTGCTCCTCCTGGGCTATTCCGATTCCTTCGTTATACACGGAAAACCTTATTTTACTGTTCTCACAATACCTTATTCTTACAATGTATTTGCCCTTTTCATAGGAAAACTTAATTGCATTATGGCAAAGGTTGTAAACAACCTGATTTATTGCATCCTTATCTCCAATTGCCATCATATCGTATTGCTCAACATCAAATTCAACATCCAGCTGCTTTTCATTAAACTGATTTTCGAAGGAAATTATTGTTTGACGGGCAAGCTCACAAATATTAAATGGCTTTTTATCAAACTTCCTTTCCCCTGACTGAAGCCTTGAAATATCAAGGAGGGAGCTTACAAGGCGGCTTAGCCTTTGAACCTCGCTTTTAATTATATTCAAATAATGCTCCTGCCTGTCCTTGGGAATTGCACCGTCCAAAATACCGTCAATAAAGCCGGCAATTGTTGTCATTGGCGTTCTTAGGTCGTGTGATGCATTGCTCAAAAACTGCTTTTGCATATCATCCTTGACTGAATTTCAATAGCCATTTTGTTAAAGGACCTGGCAAGGTCTGCAACCTCGTCATCCCCTCTTTCGCGAACACGGACATCATATTTACCTCTTGCAAAGCTCTTTGCCGCATTACTGATTTCCTGCAAGGGCGACATTACCTTATAGGTTACTATATAAATTGCAATCATAGCGACAAACAATAACCACAAAACAGTTAACGCAATAGACTGCAACAGATCGCTGAACGAGTCACCCTCACCGCCGATATCAGTAAAGGAAATAACATATCCGCAAATCTCACCCCTTGCATTTGTCAAGGGAGATGCGCACCAAACAAGATTATCAACAAACAGCTCATTACAGCTATTGTTCATTGACAAATCTCCCTTGTCACCAATGCTGGTGATTGTTTCAATTGGAACGGTTGAAGAGTTAAGAAGGCTTTTCAGCAGCCTTTCCTCACTGAAATAGTACATATTATATTCGGTTGAGTAAGGGAAGTTATAGGCGTGCATTATGATGTTACCTTCCTTATCCGCCGCTATTACCTGACAGTTTTCGGTTATCAAAAATGCATAATACAGTGTGCTTTCAAGCTCTGCTTGCGTACCCTTAAGCGCGGTCTCAAAATCAGTATTATCAGTTGAGCTGAAGTATGATTTAAGCATTATATTTACCTTTGATAGCTCGTTCATTTTGGTATCAACAGAATAACCCGAAAGAATTGTGGCTACCATTGCACCCAAAATAACAACAGTTAACAAAATAAGCGCCATAAATATAAGCATATATTTGGTTGTTACAGCCTTTAATAATCTTCTCATAGCCACCCTCCTTTATTTTATACATTTAGTATAGTCGAAATTTCCTTCAAAGTCAACATAAAAATGGGTTGTTTTTACACAACCCATTTAATTTATTCTGCATTTTGCGGCAAAACCTCAAACTTATATCCAACGCCCCAAACGGTTTTCAATTCCCATTTATCGGAAACACCAGATAGCTTTTCACGCAAGCGCTTAACGTGTACGTCAACAGTACGGGAATCGCCCAAATAGTCAAAGCTCCAAACCTTATTCAAAAGCTGGTCCCTTGTATATACTCTGTTAAAGTTTTTCGCAAGGAAGTAAAGAAGCATAAGCTCCTTATGAGGAATATCAATGCTTTCACCCTTTATTTTAAGCTCGTGATTAGCCAGGCTGATTTCAATATTGTCAAAGCGAAGGGTATCCTTATCAACATGATTTTCCATAGTGCTGTATCTTCTCAAAACAGCCTTTACCCTTGCAAGCAGCTCCTTCATATCAAAGGGCTTTACAACAAAGTCATCCGCACCAAGCTCAAGACCCAAAACCTTATCAAAAACGTCACCCTTTGCGGTAATCATTATCATTGGCTTGTTGGAATTCGCCCTGATTTCACGGCAAACGTCAGTACCGTCCTTTTTAGGAAGCATTAAATCAAGGAGTACAATATCGGGGTCGTAGCTTTTGAACATTGACATACCCTCAACGCCATCGTTTGCAATAGCAACCTCATAGCCCTCATTTTGAAAATATACCTTGATGAGCTCACAAATATTCAAGTCATCATCAATTACAAGCATTTTTGTCCCAAGCATTTAAACGACCTCCATAATATTCTCAGTTAAGTATAACACTTTTTTAACAAATTGTAAACAGATTTGGCGAAATTTAATTATAAAAAATTCACTTTGACACAATTTGTTGTATATATTCTATATTACATTTGTGACAAGTATGTGAATAAACTATGTGGTTTTACCAAAAATAAGAAGATTTTTACTTTTTTACCTTTTTGACTTGCAGTATTGAAAAAAATAATGTATAATATGTACGACTTATTATATTTTTAAGAGGTATATAATGAAACTTGGTATTGTTGGTTTGCCCAACGTTGGCAAAAGTACACTTTTTAATGCTTTAACTAATGCGGGCGCACAAAGCGCTAACTACCCCTTCTGCACCATTGAGCCTAACGTTGGCGTTGTTATGGTGCCTGATTCCAGGCTTGATGTGTTGGCTGAGATGTATAAGCCCGAAAAGTACACCCCTGCTGTTATTGAATTTGTTGATATTGCCGGCCTTGTAAAGGGTGCGTCCAAGGGTGAGGGTCTTGGAAACAAGTTCCTGTCCCACATACGTGAGGTTGATGCAATTGTACACGTTGTGCGTTGCTTTGAAAACACAGATATTATCCACGTTGACGGTAGTATAAACCCTATACGTGACCTTGAAACTATTAATTTTGAGCTTATTCTTTCCGATATGGAAATTCTCGAAAGAAGAATTGACGCGGTTAAGAAGGCTATGAAGGGTGACAAAACCTTAGCGCCTAAGCTTGAGCTTTACGAGCGCGTTATGAGGGCTCTTGAAGAGGGTAAGAGTGCGCGCAGCCTTGACTATGATGAAGAGGAAAGGGCTATGATTTCCGAGGTGGCGCTCCTTACCATTAAGCCTGTTATTTATGCGGCTAACATCAGCGAGGATGATTTGGCTTCCGATTTAAGCGATAACCAATTCTATCAAAGCGTTTTGGAATTTGCAAAGAGCGAAAAGAGCGAGGTTATCCCTGTTTGTGCAGGAATAGAGGCGGAAATTGCCGAGCTTGACGATGAGGAAAAGAAAATGTTCCTCTCCGACCTTGGAATCGAGGAAAGCGGCCTTGACAAGCTTATAAAGGCAAGCTATTCTCTGCTTGGTCTTATCAGCTATTTAACAGCAGGCCCGCAGGAGGTGCGCGCCTGGACAATTACCAAGGGTACAAAGGCTCCACAGGCGGCAGGTAAAATCCACTCCGACTTTGAGCGCGGCTTTATCCGCGCGGAGATTGTTGCCTTTGACGACCTTGTTGCATGCGGCTCAATGAACGCAGCAAAGGAAAAGGGCTTGGTCCGCTCCGAGGGTAAGGAATACGTTATTGCTGACGGAGATATTGTTCTTTTCAGATTTAATGTTTAATTTACGTTTATATGTTGTATATAGAAGCCCTCTCCCGCAGGAGAAGGCTTCTTTTTTTATACAAATGCTTTTATTTTTACTCCATTAAGTCAGGAATTTCGGGATGTAATATATCCATATTGCTTGACCACGGCTCAATTGTAACGATTACGTCAACTATGCTGTGGGGAGTAAAGGATTTTTCAACGGCTATTAAGTGAAGCGTGGGATGCTCAGCACAGTCGCCTATAACATAGTCCTGCCCTTTGTATTGAGGAAAGTACTTTTTGATATAAAGCCTGTTATTTTCAACACGCATATCCTTAAAGCCGCCGTAAACAGTTGCACTGCTACCAGCCTCATAGTAAACTGCCAATATACACATTGCTTCAAAATCAAGGCTTTCAAATTCTTCAAGAATTTCTATGTTGGTATATTCCCCATACAAATCCCGCAGCTCTTCAAGGCTTTCAACAAATTTAAAGCCAAATTCGGGCTTTTTCTTTAAGAAAGAGGCCGAGCCTATACCTAGATCGGAAATTATTTGTGTTGTGTATTGAGATTCGATTTTTGTCGATACGCCCTCTTCATAAACATAGGCGCGCTTTTGCAGAAATACTACTCTGTCAAATGCTGCTGTAATGTCAGAGTTGTCAATTACTATAAAGTGCAACGCCGGTGTTATTGCCTCTCCACCCGAATGGTTTTTTACGTAATTATCAATAAACATTATATTATTTGCCACCCTTACATTACCGAAGCTATTGGCATCGGGACAGCCTGTACAGCCATGCTCAACATAGTATGCAAGCACGCATTGTGTTTTGAAATCCATGTCTATTGGTGGCTTTGGAAGGTTTGTATATTTCGCCAAAGCAAGCAAAAGCTCTGAGCTATTACCGATAAGCTTCCACTCAAAATCCGGTTCCTTTATTATTCCGTTTTCTTCAAAACGGTAGCCCCCCACATAAAAGCTATTGTTGGGGATACAAATGGTATCAACACCATCTCGCCTTACCGCCTCCTTTTGCTTGTACTCTGCCATATGAACGGTTATTTCTTCACCTGTGCAGTGCAAGAGGTCCTTAGATATTGCCATAGCAAAAATTCTTGGCTCGTAGGTGTTCTTATTATCATAATAGCTTACATCAATATAGGCATTTTCCCCGTTTGACAAAAAGCCTCCAAAGCCTGTATGCCAGGGCAAGGCGCCGTAATATGCAAATACAAATTTGTTTTGATAGTCAACCTCGTAGCTGAAATGATGGAGCAAATTCACTCCCGTTTCACGGAGGAAATTGCCAAAATCAGCATTGTTGGTAAGTATCCAAGAGGTATTAGGCTTTAGCTGATAGCTTGCGTCAGGCTTATAATCGTAAACGTAATAATCTTTCCTGTTTTCTAATTTATTAACCGTAAGATTTAAGCTTCCCTTTTCCTCTCTGTATTTAGAGTCATGCTCGACCCTTGGCACTAAAAGATAGTAATAATAGCTACCATTTTGATATTCCTTGCTCAATTCCTCTTGCACATCTTCCTTCTCAACGTAGTATCTGCCGTAATCCAAGGTGGCGCGAAGTAAGCTTCTGTCACTGTAAGAAATATTTCTTATACCAAAGGCTTTTTCGGGGTCGTATTTATCTATCTTTAAAACCAATACAGCGTTTTCTTTAAAATCCGCTTCGCTTAAGCTCCACGGCTTTTCCACGTATTTTTCAAGCTCCTCATAGCTTTTTATAACGTGGTATGCATTTGTGCTTGGCAGCATATCAAAGTAATAATAAACTCCCAAATCCAGCATTTCGTAATATTGGTGACTTGGCTCATAGGCTTTGATAGTTTGGTACACCCTTGTTTCGTCAACCTTTATTTCCTTGAAATTGCCAAAATGCTCTATTGTCAGCTGTGTTTCCTCATTAAAGGAAATATTTATTTCTTCACTTGGAATTGCCACAAATTCAAAGACTGCCTTTTTCTGTTTTGCGGTGCTTTTATTATACTCCCTTGTTATAGTAAGGCTATTTTCACCCATCAAGACCTTTCCGTAACCGATTGGGCTTGGATAGGCGGTTTCCATATAAAGCACTAAAATCTTATAATCTCTGTTTTCGCAGCTTGAATACCCTTTCCAATTCAGTGAGGCTATGCTGTTTTTTTCTAAAAAGCCTTGAAGCTCATTTGGTTCTAAAAGATATGCTGTGCCAAGCTTAAGAGATGTATTATACACCTCTGCCTGTGCCATATCGTATAGTTTTGTTTTATCTCTGTTTACAGTAAGCTTACCGCCTATTGTGTTTCCATTCTCTGAAATATCTATCTTTGGTAACTGTAGGTAAACTATCTCTTGCCATTCTGCAGGGATTTCATCGATATAATCAGCCCTACAAGAATGCATGGTGATTGAGGCTTTACCATCTGTAACCTTAAAATCCTTATAGCCAATTCTGCCAACATCCTCTGTCCCCTCAAATCTATATATAACTAAAACAATGCTATCGTCAAAAATAGACTCAGGGAAGTTAGCCCCCTTGGCAGTTCTGGTACACAGCTCCTCATAGGTGTCTATTATTCTATATTGATTCTCACCTGTCCCCATAAAATCCTTGCCGTAATATTCACCGCATTTTAGCTCCGGATAGTAGTCCTGATTATTTAAAAATTGAGAAATAACCACAGGCACAGGGTCTTTTGGTGTGTTTTGCTCCTCATCCGTAGGGGGCTGATCATTTGGTTGTGAGGTTGTTGGCTGTGACAGCGCCGTTTCCCCTGACGGGGGAGATGACTCCCCTTGGGAATCTTTAGTGCTGCTTGGTAAATTGCCACTCGGTATTTCTGTGTCAGCACAGGAAATAAGCAAAAGGCTAAATAACGCTAACGCAATTAATAAAGTGATAATTTTTTTCATAATAATGCTCCTTTCATTTTTGCCTGACGGGAGTGCCTTTCACCCTAATAGACGGATATTTTTGGTTAAAAGTTACAGTTTTTTGAAAATTTTCTTGAAATTCTTGTTAAAAATCCCCTGCGGTTCAATACCGCAGGGGATTTAACTTATTTAGTTAATATTGGTAGTTGACTCAAAAATTCGGAAATTGAGCTATCGTACCTTTCTGTGTCGGTGATGCGCAGCATTGAGTGTCTGCCGTGGTCAAACCAGACAAGCTTTTTTTGGCTTGTGCCTGCTTTATCATAAAGCTTTTGGGCGTATTCGGGTGTTGAATACAAATCCTCCTTGCTGTGAAGCATTAAAAGAGGTACGCTTAGCTTATCAATAAAGTCAATAGGTCCTATTTCCATAGAATGAGATGTGTACTTTTTCATCCACATATCAACCAGCTTATATGTAGGGAAGATTGCTTTTTTTCTTTCCTTCATATGATTTTTTACAGACTCGCCAAAATTAGGGAACATACCCTCGGTTACTATACCGTCAACTATGTCGGGACAGTTACCGGAGGTGAGTGCCAATACCCCGCCTGCGGCACCTATACAAATACCGTGGAAAACAACGGAGACAATGCCAAAGCGTTCCTTTAGCATTTTTACCCATTCTATAATATCTGTGCTTTCCTCAAAGCCTACTGTATTGTATTCACCGTCACTCAAGCCGTGAGCACGTGGGTCAAGCACCAAAATATTACAGCCGTTTTTAGCATACGGAATTGCGAAAAAGTAGCCATATCTTAAGCTTTCGGTTCTGCCGGATAGAATAACCGCGCATCTCTCACTGCCAAAATCATAATACTCACCGTACAGATTCAAGCCCTTGTTGACAATATGCACATCTGTTTTATGCGCCTTGTTTTCTTCCCCCCAGGCTAAGCCTGTGTTGTACATTTTAATTAAGGTTGGCTCCATTTCGCTTGGCAGCTCTCTGCCCCATTGGTCCTTTTTCCTTCTTTTCAGGGTGCATACATAAACAAAATACGATGCCACGAAAAAGGACACAATCCAAAGAATCAGCAAGGAGATTATAAGCCCTGTAACGGACCATATAAATGCGGGATGGGTTAAAATATCTTTCATTATTTTCTCCTTGAATTTTTTATTTCCTCTAATTCTTTCCTAAGAGCTATAACCTTACTGTAAATATAATTGTTGGCATTTTCAAGCTCTTGTCTTGTTGGGGTTCTGCGACCCGAGGTGATAAACTGTGACACGTCTATTTCCTTACCTACAATTACCCTTGCCCTTTTGAACAAGCCGTAATTACCGTCTGTAACAACGGGAACAATGGGCGCCCCTGCCCGATATGCTATTACTATATAGCTCTTTTTAAATTCGTGTATATTACCATCCGGAGTGTTTTGCCCCTCGGGGTAGATTTGAACCAGCTGACCCTTTTTTATAACATCAGCCGCTTCATCCATAAAGCCCATATTTTTGGTTATCCTGTTTGCTTGAATTACACCGAAGAACTTCATAAGAAATCTTAAAATTTTACTTCTGAAGGGCATTTCCGAGGCTATTACATTAAGCTTTCTGGGAAAGACAAGGAATGATGTCAAAACATAGTCAAGCATATTATAGTGATTGCTTATTACGAGCTTGCCGCCCTTATAAAAGCGGAATTTCTTCCCACCCTCATAATACGTTTTGCGCTTGAAAAACAAAAGCTGCAAAGGGTAGCCTGTAATCAAGCCTATCATACGAAAAATATCGTACAGCATTATTCCGCGTCCTTTTTACCCATATATGCAATTTCCTTTTTAAAGGCAAAGGACATACCAAACGCCGCCATACAGCACACAGCCACAATAATCGGCAACAAGGAAATTACGTCATTATCCTTTAAGGTTACAAGGATTAAGCCTGTTGCAATTCCTGCAGCAACGCCTTCAAAAAGTCCCTGCACGGCAAAAAGCATTGAGGCGATTTTTTTGCCTGTTTTTTCCTCCTCAACCACTGCCAAATGAGATGGCACTGTGTAAGTAATTGAGAAAAAGGCACCGATGGCAAAGGAAACGAAAATACCGCCAAGAATTGCCACCAGGGTAAGCTGAAGCTCGGTCATTTTATGAGAATTTATGTTACAGATATACATTATAATCATACCAACCGAGAATACGCTTAAAACATATCTGTACGCAAAGCCCAAGCCCTTGCGCATTACTATGTAGTTGTAAAGGATTATTGTGAATGGCACAGGCACAAAGGCAGATGCCATAACAAAGGTCATATTAAGACCTGTTGAAGAAAACAGCTCATTAATTCCGCCAAGGAAAAGCTGCAAGCCTATTGTCATTACAGATGAGGTTAGCATCCAATAAATAAACGGCTTATTCTTAAAGGCTGTACCAAGAGCCTTGCCAAGGGTCAAGGTTCTTACAGATTTTTCCCCGCTATCGTTTTCCTTAAGTAAGAAAAACGGTATCATCATTGTAAGTGAAAGTGGCAAGAAAATAAGGGCAACTATGCGAATATTAATGCCAACTGACACAAAAACCGGTACAAGGGCAAAGCCCAAGATGTAATAAACTACGTCACAAATGGACTTTACGTTTGAAAGGAATACTGTATCCTGCTCGTTCTGACAAACCTCAGAAAAGGTTGCATAATATGTGAGCATTGTAAGTGTATAAAAGGTATAGAAAATGCAAAGAAGAACACCAAACCAAATTGTATTTAAAATTGTTGCGCCTGAGCTGTTAAGCGGGAACAAAAAGGCAACATAGGCAATTACCATTGGTATAAAGCCAAGAAGCAAGGCGCTTTTTCTTCTACCGAGCTTTGTGTTTAGCTTGTCCGCAAAGGTGGCAAGGGGTAAATCTATAATACCGTCAAGTGCCTTTGCCAAAAATACGAGAACCGCCCAAAGACCTGCAACAACCAAATCCTTATTAAGATATGTCCAGGACTCAATATGCTCCTCAAAGCCGCCTACCAAAAGTGCGCTGCATAGATATGAGCCAACCATAATGGTAAGCATATTGACACCCATACCTGAACAGCCGTACAAAGCCAGCTTTTTTCTGTCTGTAATCTTTTTCATACTATCTCCTATTCAAAAGTAACTGTAAGGTCATAAATTGTTTCAAAGGTTGAAACGGTTGCAACCTCAATTTCATAGCCAAAGCCCATTATTTTTTCCTTGAGCCATTCTACCGTTTCGGGTGCTGTGCTTTTACCGTAAAACAAGGTTAAAACACAGTACTCACTCTTTTCGAGTGCGCCCTTAACCGCCCTTAAGGTCACATCCTCAAGGGTAATGCCAACGTCCAATATCTGATTATTGGACAAGGCGAAGAAATCGTTTTGCAAAATCCTCTTTCTGCCAAAGGTCCTATCCCTTGCGGCACGGTAAATTGAAAGCTGATAAATGTCCGATATTGTCTGATTGGACATTTCTGCGGCGCACTCAAGCCCACCCTCATAATCCATTACCGACAAGGAAGCATAGCATTCGGCAAGGGAGCGGCTGTTCAAAACAACAACCTTAGCATCCTTATAAAGCTTGCTTGCCTGCTTTGCGGAAAGGATTGAATTTGAGCTGTTTGGGAAAACCAATATTTTATCGCTTGATGCGTAATTAAATGCATCAAGAAAATCCTGCGAGGAGGGTGCAATTTCACTTAGAATTACAACGTCTGCTCCCATTTCAAAAAGCATTTTTTGCATTTTTGAATTAGATGCAACTGCAATAACGGAAAAATCCGCAGAGTCACGCTGTTTATCGTATAAAAACCTTTGCTCCTCCTTGCTCTCCCCGTCTCTTTGAAGATTCTGCACAGTCATATTGTCGATTTTAACGGTTAAAAGCTCACCGTATTTTTGGCATTGCTCCATAAGAGGGGCAAGAGCCTTAACGTGCACGTGGAGCTTGACCTTATCCCCTTCTAAAGAGGTGACAACGGATTCGCCGATTTGGGTCAGAGCCGAGGTGAACGAGGAGATGTTAAATTCCTCAGTTTCTATTTTTAACTGAAGCAAGCCCTCAACGCAATATCCGTATTCAAAAACAGTATCCTTATTAAACCTTGAAAGGTCTATATATTCACTAACCGTTTCTTCCTCTTTTTCTTCAATGGCTTCACCCTTTAAATACTTTTGAACACCTTCAAAGAAATATACTATTCCGCTACCGCCACTGTCAACAACGCCTGCTTTTTTCAAAATAGGCAAAAGCTCCGGTGTGTTTTCAAGGGAGGTTCTTGCTTTTAACAAAAATGTATCAACTACCTCTTGTATGTCTTTAAGGGGCAAGGACTCAATTACTGCGGTTGACGCATCCTTAATAACGGTTAGCATAGTACCCTCAACGGGATTGGCAACAGATGCGTATGCATACTTGCAGCCATTATCAAGGGCTTGGGAAAACACTTGGCTATCTGCCTCCTCAACACCCTCAAGCACCTCCGAAATTCCCTTGAAAAACTGTGACACAATTACACCGGAATTTCCCCTTGCGCCATACACAGCCGCCGAAGAAAAGCGCTTGGAAATCTCCGCCAAGGATGCATTTTGATTTTTAATTGATTCGTAGCCGTACTTTAAAGTCATTACCATATTTGTGCCTGTATCTCCGTCAGGCACAGGGAAAACATTAAGGTCATTCAAGACACTTCTATGCCTGTCTAAATTCTTAATGCCGCTACATAGCAAATCAATGTAGCTTGAGCCTTCAATTTTATTTAACATATGCTACTTCCGTTAATTTTCGGCAATTGCCAAATTTATAATTTCCTTTTCCTTTACAGAGTTTTCGCTAACACGCTCACCTATAAAGTAAACACTTATCATACCCGGGCCGATATTCGTACCGCAGCCGCTGAACACGTCACTTACAAACACCTTCTTGCAATTAACGGTGCTTTCTACCTTTTCCTTAAGAGTGTTTGCCAGCTCTTCCCTGTCGCTGTGCATAATGAATACGTATTGATTTTCAATATCGGTGGCTGAATGCTTTAAGTATGATACTGTTACATCAAGTGCCTTTTTTATGCCCTTAACCTTTGTCAGAACCGACACATATCCGTCCGTGTTGGAATCCCCCATTGGCTTAATTCCCACAAGGTTGCCCATAAATGCTTTACCGTTTGAAATCTGGCCGCGGCGGGCAATAAAGGTAAGGTCATCAATTGGGCCCATTTGGTGTACCCTTTGCTTATTCTCCTCAAGCCAAGCCACAACCTCTTCAAAGCTTTTTCCGTTTTTCTGCATTTCGCAGGCATAAGCAACAAGCAATCCAAAGGAGCCTGACATACGATATGAGTCCAGGCAATAAATTTTAGCATCGGGATATTCCTCACTTATGCGCTTTGCAGCAGACACGCTAACATTGTAGGTTGCGCTGATTTTAGAGGAGATTGACATACTCAGAACCGCATAGCCCTGTTCAACATAGCCCTTGAATGCTTGATAGTATTCCTCCGGGCTGGCTGTGGCGCTGGTAACCTTATTCTTTTTGTTAGCAAGGGTCTTATAAAATTTCTCGCGTGTGATATTGGACCAATCAAGTGTGGTTCTTAAGCTTTCATCATTAATATGAACATAGCCCTGTATGTAATCATTAACTCCAAAGTAATCTCTTATTTCCTTAGACAAATCACAGGTTACGTCAGGTAGAATAACAAATTTACTCATAATTTCAACTCCAAAATTAAATTCTATTATTTTAATTATATTATAAGCAGTGCAAAAATACAATAGTTTTAAAGGATTTTGTCGATAATTTTGTACAAACAATGAACAAATCAACAATTTAATTCATTTATTCCCAAGTATGCAATAAGAATCCACCTGCATAGCAGGTGGTATTGCAGTTTCGGGCATAGCCCTATACTACCGGCTGCGCACAAGTGCGCTTTTTATTGGCCTGCCAGCCATGCACTTGTTACGCAAACCCGCTCAAGCGGGACTAATACCAAGCCTCCCTTGTGTAAAGGGAGGTGGCACGCGTTAGCGTGACGGAGGGATTGTAAAGGCGAAACTCAAAGCAAAACAATCCCTCAGTCAGCTTCGCTGACAGCTCCCTTTACACAAGGGAGCCTTCGACACAAGGAGATTATGCACTGACTTTTATTTGCGTTCCGCTCATCGGCTTAGCCTACATGGAACCCCGCCATAGTGAAGTGAACCCCATTTAGTGCACAAAAAATAAAAAACCATGACAAAGAACAGGAAGAGGAAATCACCTTTTCCTGTTTTTTAATCTAGTTGTATT
>SVRE01000101.1 GCA_015065005.1 Oscillospiraceae bacterium | reverse complement strand
TCTCTGCAATTATTTAGACGGAACATTAAAAACAGATCTTGAATTGCTTGGAATAACAAAAAATGAAATTCATATTGATTGGTTAGATGAAATAAAATGCATTGGCATACAAGGACGATACAATAAATACTTTGCAGATATACAAATTTACCCTAATGAATTCAGCATTTCATTTGATTTGGACGAGCCTGATGACGATATCTCATATACTCTTGAAAGTAAAGAACAGTTGTACCGTGTGATTTCAGAAACGATTACCTTGTTAAAATAACTCAATATTATAAAAGCCATCACGATATTTTCGTGATGGCTTTTAACTTCCTTATGAGAAGGAAGCTTTTGCAAGTGCTTTTTGATTATTTCTTGTAAATAAGCTCGATTTCCTCGCCCTTGTTCAAGGTAAGGAGACGGTAGCCCTCATATTTACTGTTTGAGAGCTTGTCGCTTGCGGTTGTAAGTGTATAGCCCTTTAAGCCTACGTTGACTGCCTTGCCAAGCAGAGACTTGATTTTCACCTTAACCCTTTTGTCACTCCAATAAATTGAAAGCTCAAAGCCACCGCGGGCGCAAATACCCTCAATGCTACCCTCTTTAAGCTCCTTCGGTAATGCGGGCAAAAGCTTAATTTTGTCGCTATCGGAATATAGCAGCATTTCATAAACCGCAGACACAAAGCCCATATTCGCATCAATCTGGAAGGGCGCATGGCCTGCGTGCATATACTTTAAGGTAACACCCATATTGCGCCAGTCATTATGATAGGTGTACAGGTTTTGTCCTGTGCAGAAGCGGATTAGCAAATCAAGGCATTCCTTTGCTCCCTTGCCATCCCCAAGCCTTGCAAAAATGTTTGCCATATGGGCAAGGCTCCAGCCTGTCTGGGATTTCAGACCTATCACAAGGCGCTTTTCAACCGCTACCTTCATAGCGTCAAAGATTTCCTTGTTATTTTCCTCATTTATCTCAAAGCCCGGGAACAGTGGGTAAATGTGAGATTGGTGGCGGTGGTGGTAATTATCCTTAAAATCGGGATGTAGCCACTCCTTTATTGCGCCATCCCCATTTATTTCATACTCGGGAATAGCCAAAAGCATTTTTTTCCACTCTGCCCTTTTGTCCTCATCTATGCCAAGCTTAGCGCTTGCGCTTACAAGGTTTGTAAGCAGCTCCTTGAGCAGGGCGAAATCCATTGTGGAGTTAATTGCCACGCTGATTTCCTTGGCGCCTTCAAAATCACCGTCAGGATTATTCTCGGGAGAGTTTGACGGATAGGACTTTAGCTTTCCCCTCTCGTCATAAACCATAAAGTCCTCGTAGAACAGGGCGGACTCCTTCATAAATGGGTATGCCCTCTCATATAAGAACCTTTCATCCCCTGTGTATAGGTAGTAATCATAGTAAATTGCGCTTATCCAGGCGGAGCTGCCTGTCCAATAAAGAACGTGGGGCTGGGTATTTTCCTTTTTACCGTTTGAGTTATCCATAAACAACGGGAGCAAAAGACCGCGGCAGCCAAAGAGGTTTTTGGCATTTTCCCTGTAATCATCCTTAAACCTGTCATAAAGGTTGAAAAGAGGCAATGCAGCCTCACTTAAATTACCTGCATACGCCTGCCAATAAGCCATTTGAATATTTTCATTATTAAAGAAGGTACAAGCCCAGGCAGGGGAGTACGCACCGTTCCAAAGCCCCTGCAAATTGGCAGGATATTCACAGCCAACAGAGGAGGAAATAAGCAGATATCTGCCAAAATCCGCCATTTTTTCAATAAATCTGTTATCCACACGTCCGTTGTAGCTATTTAAAAACAGCTGCTCATTTGACGTATTTTCCTCATTTGTAAGGCAAAGACGTGTTTTGTTAAACAGGGCGGAAAAGTCCTTTTCCTGCTCACTTAAAAGCGTATCATAGCTCTTTTGGCATTTATCAACAAGGCTGACCATTTCTTCAAAGCTAAGGGGAGTCTTGTTCATATTAAACACAAGGGTAATGTCTGTCGCGCCCTCAATTTTAATATACTCCTTCAAGGCTACCTCACCGCTCATACCGTTATTAAGGCTTTGGTCGGAGCCGCCCGATACAATTTTACCGTCAGTTTCTAAAACCTTAACTATGCCTGTAAAGTGGAGCTTGCCCCCTGTTTTGCTCTCGGAATACACATATCCATCCTTAGCAAAGCTTTTAAACTCATCACAGTAAAAATTATCCACATAGTCGGACATATCGTGCCTTTCAAGGGAGATTTTAAGGGAAAAGGGCTTTGTCTTTTTAAGATTTATGACAACTACGCTGTCCCTTTGAGATGCAAAGACAGTACGGGTGCACATTTCCCCATTTTCGGTATAGGAAACGGTGCAAACGCCCCTTTCCATATCAAGCTCACGCTTATAATTTTCAAAAGCACCCTCGGTTTCAAAAATCATATGTATGTCAAAGGCAGGGAAAAACTTACCCTTATTTGACCTGAAGCCTGTTTTCTTGATTATGTCTGTGTAGTAGGTGTTTGCTTCCTTGTATTTGCCCGCATCCATTAATGCGCGCACTTCCTTCAAGGCATAGGAAATATCGGGGTAGCCAACATCACAGGTCCAATTGTACAACGCCTCGTGATTTATTAATATTCTTTCATCATACACACAGCCGTAAACGCTGGCGCCAAGTGTGCCATTTCCCAGTGGAGTTGTGTCATTCCAGCCAACTGAGGGGTATGAGTTAATTATTTTCTTTTCCATAATAACATCCTTTCTGTTAGCCTTACGGGAATCGAACCCGTTTGGTTTGAAATGAAAAATAGCTTGCCTTACTGTGTTAAAAAAGCTTGACAATTCTTTAATTGCCTGCGCTTTTTTGCCTTGTAATCCAACCTATT
>SVRE01000100.1 GCA_015065005.1 Oscillospiraceae bacterium | reverse complement strand
AGCCTAAATACAAAAAAGCTATATAGATTTCTCTATACAGCTTTTTGTTATTCAGTTAAAAGTAACTGCTAATTTATACTTTGGTATTACACATTTCACTGTGCAGTCTCCTTGTCGCTTGAAGGATTTCCTACAATATCGTTATATGAAACAAAGCAGTATTTCTCGTTTTCGTTAGGTTCGCCACCTTGCATATATGAATATTCTGTTATTTCGCCATTTGTTACAGCTACATATGCACCCATTGCAAGTTTAGTGTCCTTCTGTGCATCAGTAAAGCCAACTATTTTAAGCTCAAATGCTACAAACTCATAATTTGTAATTTCAGCATTGATAACACCTTCTGCTACTGTGCCATCCTCACTGAATACATCCTTATCACCAAGTCTATCTTGCAATACTGCAAATACACCATATTTTAATGTTTTGCCTGTTGCTTCTGTGTATTCTTTAATAGCTTCATTATTTACAGTGTAACCAATTGCAATTCCGCCTGTTCCATTTTCGGGGGCTGAATAACCAAGGCAAGTAAAGATGGCAGGTGCTTCTTCGGTTACCTTGTATGTGCATCCCTCGCATTGGCAGGCCGTTACCTTTTCGCCCGATAATGAATAATTTGAATAATTAATTACTACGCTTGTATTTCCGTCCACATGGTTAACAATATATGTTCCGCACACATTACAGATGTCAACACAATCGTTTTTCACCGTTGCTTCTCCATGAACACCGTTACTAAATGCCTCGCATCTGCTGTAATTATATACTGCATATACTCCGCTCTTGTCGGGAAGTGCCCGATATTCAGCATAAGACTTTGTTGTGGCAGGAATCACGCTGCTACCGATTGAAGCAGTTAATTCGTCTAATGTACCAACATAGTAAATTGCTTTAAGTGATGTGCAACCACTAAACGGTGTGCCGTAGAATCTTGCCTTGTTACCTATGGAAACAAATTCAAGCTTTGTGCAGTTATTAAATGTTGTTCCACTACCCACTTTAGCCATTGTTTCCGGGAATTTTACACCTTTAAAGGGAACGCCGCTAAAAGTTGAGGAACCCTCAAATTCGTATAATTGAGTTCTTGTAAGGTCAAGCACCTGTCCGTCAAACAAGCTTGTGCATCCGGAAAACTGGCTGCTCTGTGCCATTCTTTTAAGTTGCGTCAAATCCTCCAAGTTTATATACTTCAATTTAGAGCATCCGGAAAAGGAGTGGGTGTTAATAGCTCTTGTATCGAGTCTTAGATAACAATATTCAAGATTTTTCATGCCTTCAAACAGCCTCTTAAAGTTGTCCATAGGCTTGTTGAGAAATTTAGCATTACCTGTATTTCTGATAACATCATCGTCCATCAAATTAATTACTACGATTTTACTTTTAATTGATGTTTTTCCATCCTCAAGCAGGGCGTCCCAGCTCTGAACCTCGTCCCAGCTTTCTGCCTTCCATGTTACCCTACTGCTGTCATCCGCACAGACTGATGAATAAATCGTCTTACCATTCTCATCTTTACCATCAATATACCAGATAAGGGCATTGTGGTTTGTGTCATACAACGGAAGCACGACCCCGTCATTAAGCGTTACGGTAGCCCTATAATCAACCGTATTAGCGTTATGAACCGATTCTGCTTCTGCTGACACCGCAAAGGCAAGTGCCAATACAAAAAGAAATGTCATAACAACCATTAAAAATAGTTTCTTTTTCATAAATGCTCCTTAATTTCAAATAATTATCATGTATAGTGTATCATATCATGGAAGCTTAATAAATTGACTTTTAGGTCAATTTGTAATTTTAGGTCACTATTTTGTGTGATATTGCTTAAAAAATTGTAATTTTTGTAGAAATGGTTTATAATTTATACGAGGTGATTTTGTGAAAAAGGATTTTATTATTACCAAAATAGATAGCGTTCTTCTATTTAGAAAGCAAAAAAATTCAGAGCAATATCCAAGCACACTTAAGCTAAACGAATTAATTTTTGATTTTTCAGGAGAGTATACGGTGTATTTTGGCGATACTGTCTTGAAGGTATTACCTAATACCATACGGTTTTTTCCTTGCGGGACTGTTTCCAAATACGAAATTGAGCGTTCAAAATTAGGCGAATGTATAGACGTTTTCTTTAGCTCTGATAAACCAATATCGGATGTTGCTTTTACGGTCAACGCCGGCAACAATGAATATGTCGGCTCTCTGTTTAAAAAGTTGTTTTCAGCTTGGAATAACAAAAACGAGGGATATTACTTTAAATGCATGTCCTTGCTATATGAAATTTTCTCAAGTATTCAAGGTAATAATTATTTACCTACCAAACAGTACTTAAAAATTCTTCCGGCTATTGATGAAATTGAACGAAGCTTTTTAAATACGAGCCTAACAAATGAATATTTAGCATCTATTTGCGGCATAAGCGAATCATGCCTTAAGAGATTATTTAAAAAGAAATTCGGTCATTCAGTTAAAAAGTATGTAATTCAAAAGAAAATAAATTATGCTTGCGAGCTTCTGATGGTACATAGATATTCTATTAATCAAATTGCTGAGATGTGTAATTTCTCTGATGTATATTATTTTAGTAAGCAGTTTAAATTGCAAATTGGAATATCACCCACAGAATACATAAAAAAATATAAAAATCAACACGATTAAGGGAAAACTTTATGGATAGATACAAGACACTTGAATTCTTTGAAAAAAACAAGGAATTTTTTGAAAGCACAGTAAACGAAAATATAGAAAAATACCGCAAGGGAAATATGACCGTTTCCGTAATTGATGAAAACGGAAATGCTGTGCATAATGCGAAAATTAAAGTTAACCAAATTAAACACGAGTTTAAATTCGGTGCTAACTTATTTATGCTCGATGAGC
>SVRE01000046.1 GCA_015065005.1 Oscillospiraceae bacterium | reverse complement strand
CTCGGCGTAAGCCGAATATCACTGCGTAGCAATATCACTCGCCAGAGGCGAATAGAACTGGCGTGATACTCCGTTAAGAGTATCACGCCAATTCCGTGTAAGCATTTTTTATTCATTAAATTCTTTTTTCACTGTGTCAAGGGCGGAAATGATTACCTTGTCCATATCGTAGTACTTATACTGACCAAGTCTGCCGCCAAAAATTACATTTGGGGTATTATCGGCTAAAGCCTTATACTCCTCATACAGACTGTTATTCCTGTCATTATTAACAGGATAATATGGCTCATCCCCCATCTTCCATTCGGAGGAATACTCCCTTGAAATTACGGTTTTGGGCTGCTTTCCAAACTCAAAGTGCTTATGCTCAATAACTCTTGTATAAGGCACTTCCCGCTCGGTGTAGTTGACAACCGCATTGCCTTGATAGTTTTCACAATCCAGAACCTCATTTTCGAACCTTACGCTACGGTACTCAAGAATACCCAGCTTGTAGTCAAAATACCTGTCTATCTGACCTGTAAATACTATCTTTTGCGCAAGCTCCTCTCTGTTTTCAAGCTCAAAGAAGTCTGTGCTTAGCCAAACATCTACCCCGTCAAGCATTTTTTCTATAATCTGGTTATAGCCGCCTATCGGAATACCCTGATACCTATCGTTAAAATAGTTATTATCATAGGTGAAGCGAAGGGGCAGCCTTTTGATTATAAAGGACGGCAAATCACGGCAATCCCTTTGCCATTGCTTTTCCGTATAGCCCTTAATCAGCTTTTCATAAACGTCAGTACCTACCAGGGACAGTGCCTGCTCCTCTAAGTTTTTCGGCTCGGTAATATTAAGCTCCTTGATTTGAGCATCAATTATAGTCCTTGCCTCACTTGGCGTTTTAATACCCCACATTTTGGAAAATGTGTTCATATTAAAGGGGAGATTATATAGCTCATCCTTATAAATTGCCACAGGGGCATTTATATAGTTGTTAAACTCGGCAAAGGTGTTTACATATTCCCAGATTTCCTTGCTTGAGGTGTGGAAAATATGTGCGCCGTACTTATGCACATTTATGCCCTCTACACTCTCGCAATAGATGTTGCCGCCTATGTGGTCCCTTTTGTCAATAACCAGGCAGCTCTTACCCCGTTTTTTTGCTTCGTAGGCAAAGGTAGCGCCGAAAAGACCTGCGCCGACTATTAAGTAGTCATACTTTTTCATTTGTTTATCCTTCTCTCATAATCACGTATCGTGTTATCAAGACACCGCTCCAGGGCATTAACCCTTGCCTCTAAGGTATTAACTGTTTCCTTGGACGGTACGGTTGGCATTGCAAGGGCATTTTCAAGCCACCTCATAGCATTTGCCCTTTCCCTCTCAATAGCACCAGCCACTCTTTCATAATCTATGGGGTTATGAATAGCGGAATTATTCAAGGCATCCAGTGGGTCATATAAAACCCTGTCCTCCAGCCCGAATGCTTTGGCAACAGTTTCAAAGCGTGTAACCCCACGGCTTGCATTTGTTATTGCCGCATACTGACGCTTGTATATAATTCCCATACACGCACCGTGATGAGAGTCAGTCAAAAGATAGCTGCAATTCTTTACATAATACAAAAATTCTTCGGTGCTTGGCTTCGGCATATTTTTGCCTGCGTTCCATTTTTTCGCATTTTCATCATAATCTCTCATAGAAAGAACCGAGATAATCTCAAGCCCCTCCTTCTTGGCAATATTCTTTGCCGCTGCCTCCTTTTCGGGAGTAGGGTCAAGAATGTAGCAAAGAAGATATTTTTTTGGCAGGCGCTTTTCAATGCCGTCAAGCATCTCGTCATACTGCTCACTTGAGCATAAAAATACAGGGTCAATAATCTGCTCTGCCTCTATGTCGAATGTGTTTTTGCATATATCCACGCCTGTGTATTCCCTTACGCTGATAGCATCAAAGCGCTTCAAATAATCCTTAACAGTGGAAAGCGTTTTTGAATCCGCCTCAAATTTATCTTGGCCAAAGGAGGTTGAAAACGCAATTTTCTTTTTATTCAAATCTACAAAATCCAAGAAAAATGTATATCCCGAAAGGTGTATGGCAAGCGGTGTCCACATTTGGTCGGAGCCAACCATAAAGGAGTCACAAAATACGTTAACCTCCTTCAAGTGCCCGATATCTCTGTAATTTGCAATTCTGAACCTTTTTCCTATAAAATCAATGGTCTGCTGTGCATCCTTGTCCCATTGGGTATTGTCTAACTTTGGAATACGGATAAAAATAGGCAGCTTGCCCATTGAAATCAATATTTTTGCCAGGGCATAATAGGTAAGAGAGCTTCCGTAGTTAGAGGCAAACCACCAACCAACAATGCCCACATCAAACCTCATACCCTTACCGTACCATAACGCCTTGTGATAGCCCTTGTCCAAATGGCTGAAAAAGTATTCTCTGTATGGGCTTCTTGCCGCCGGCTTGTTCAGCTGGCCATTGTATTTTTTCAGCTCCTCAAGGGGAACCTTTTCGCAAAGCTCCATATATTTTTGAGCCAAAGCAAAGATTTTTTTACCCTTTTTGCTATTTACCAAAACAAGGGAGGTACCGCGCCTGTCATCATAATCAGGGTTTATTCTATGCACCTGCCAGCAGTCTGCCATGGTAATATCACTTACCCGGCTGTCATTTGCGTAAGGACATTTGTAGCAGCTTTCACGGTACATAATTCCTTTCAAAAAGCCCTCATACCATCTACTGTCATTCCACGGGCTCTTTTTAACCGTTCCGTCCTTAAAGTACATAACCGTTGGGGTTGACCAACCGTAAAACTTCTTGTCTCTGAAATCAAATTTTTCTATTTCCTTGCCGCCTGCATATTCGGTTACAAAGGATCTGTACGCACGGATTGAATTTTGACCGTGACAAACCAAGTCAGCAGTGTATAGCTGAGCATAGCTTTTTCCAAGATAATTGTAAAGGCCCGCAATTTGGCAGGGACAGCCTGTATAGAGAACCGCCTTACCGGAGTCAAGATGCTCTTTAGCCTCACGGTAGGTTTTCCCTGTGTCGCTTTGAACGTACTTTGAGCCCCTCAAAGGAGATAGCTCCTCCAAGCTTGTCGCCCACGTGTGATAAACGCCCATATAGTCATCAGTATATCTTGCGCCGCAAACAACGCCGCCCATATCAAAGATAGCCCTTGCAAGCAGAGTAAACATACCGCCTGACGAGCTTTTCAAGCGCGTTTCTGCATCTGCCCATACCGCATAAGCATCCGGATTTTTGTTTTTCTCTAACGGCTTTATCACAGGACAAATTTTATAGCAAAGTCCACACTCAATACACTTATCCTCTATGATAGAAGGGGCTATAAAGCCCTCCCCGTTTTCCTTCATTTCTATTGCATTAACAGGGCACTTGTTATAGCATGCTCCGCATCCTGTACACAGGTGGGTGTCAACTTTAGCAATATTTTCCATAAATTAACCTTTCATAAAAGATTTCAGTGCCTTATAATAGTGAGCTCCATTTGGTCCAAGACCCTTAGTCAACGGCACAAGATCATATTTTTCTATTATCACATTAAGCCTTATGGCAAATGCCGCCTTGCAGTCACTATCCGCCTCCGACTCCTCAATATCATAAACAATAAACTCAAGCGCCCACTCAAGCAGCTCTTTTCCGTACTTTTCCATAAAGCCATTGGCCTTCCAATGCTCAAACACCTTTTCAACAAGGCTAAGGTGCTGCTTCATTTTAATATTTTCGTCCTTCCTCAAGACCTGCATGGCAGAGTTCTTTCTGATAACACGATAGCTATACAGCTTGTCCTCAATGAAGGAAAAATATTGGGCGTGTGGGTAGAGATTCATCAAAAACGCCTGGTCCTCGCCCAGCTTCAGCTCCTCATCAAACCAAGCATTTGCGCGGTTCAGAAGAGCCCTTGAATATGCCTGGTGCCATATAAAAGGCTTTGCGCTTGGCTCTCCAAACAAAACAAACGGTGTGAATTCATAATAACGCTTGGTTGGAACTGTTAAAGAATAGTAGTGCCAAGCAGACGCGCGGGGCTGGTGAGGAACGATTTCAACACCGAAGTTTATGATGTCGGTCTTACCCTCCTCGCCCTCTATCCAAACTCTTTCACATGCCTTTTTGTCCAGATAGTCATCCGGGTCCAAGAACATAATCCACCTGCCCGATGCCCTCTTCAAGCCCTCGTTCCTGGCAGATGAAACACCGCCGTTTTTCTTATCAATTATTATAAAACGCTCATCCTTTTTTGCGTATTCCTTCAGCATTTCCAAGGAATTATCTGTGCTTCCGTCATTTACGCAAATAAATTCCACATCAACAAGGGTTTGGTCCATTAAGCTTTGCAAAGCAAAGGGCAAATAGTCCTCCACGTTATATACGGGAACTATAACAGAAATTTTCACCGGACTTTTCATTTCCTACGCAGTCTCCTTCCCAGCTTCAAGAAAAATCTCTTAATGGTATAAATTATGCCATTTTCTTTTACGCACTTAATTCCTCTTTTAAAGATATTTCCCTTCTTTTCATACTCGGGCACATAAACCTCACCTCTTTTTTCGCGCCAACGCATCTTGTGATATTCCTCAGGCGCTTCAATTATGAAGTTCAAGTTGTTCCACTTGTACCAAGGGTATGCCTCTTTTATACACATTCCCTCAAGCATATCCTTTTTAAATTCCTCTGAGGCGTGGAGCAAAAATTCCCTTGATTTTTCCTCGCTAAGCCTTTCGTAATTCCAAATGTATGTGTTGTATTTAAGGGCATTTTTTACAGCATCAAGCTTTCCCTTTTCCATAGGATGCTCAGCCAAAAATCTTTCAATCTCAGCATATTCGTCACAAACGCAAAAGACCTTAGCGCTTGAATTGATTGAAGAATTTTCGTTATCCTGCCTGTAATGCAAGAAGCACTCCTCAAGCAATTTTACTCGCTTGGCAAGCGCCCACACCTTAAAATTAAAGGCAGTGTCCTGGAATGAAGCCCCCGGTGTTTCCGTAAATCTGATTTTGTTTTCCCTTATGAAGTCTTTTTTGTATATAGCAGACCAAATTGTAGGCTTTATGTTAAAAAACTCAATTTGTTCTCTTAAGGATTTAAAATCCTCGGTTGGGCAAAAAACCCTTTTGCACATTACGTGTGAAGCAATTGGACTTGGTATATTCTTCTCCTGTGGCACCGAATAGTAATAAAAGAAACCGCTCTTGCACGCATCAAGGTCATTTTCCTTGGCGCAAGAATAAAGCTTTTCAAACATATGGGGCTCAGCATAGTCATCACTTTCAACAATACCAATATACTCACCCTGTGCCATATCAAAGCCCCTGTTCATAGAAGCTCCATAGCCGCTGTTTTCTTTATCTATAACCTTAAATCTTGAATCCTTGTTTACATACTCCATAATTATATCAAGAGAGGAGTCCTTGGAGCCGTCATTTACACAAATAACCTCAATATCCTTAAGCGTCTGGTTGGCAATACTGTCAAGACATTGCCTTAAATATCTTTCCACGTTATAAATTGGAACAACGATACTAACTTTTGTCATTTTTGTCTCCTTGCGTATATATTATGTTATTTGTATTTAAAGTATAACACGAAACGCAATCAAAGTCAACAAAACTTTAAATATATTTAATATTGGCGATTTATGAAGAAAAAGGAAGTCAAGCGCGGTTTTGCTTGACTTCCTTAGTTTTGTTTGATTAAATCATTGCTTTGAGAAATGAGTATTTGGGATTGAAATATTTGCTCTTGCCGTCCTTCCACGTGCCTATGCGCTCAAAGGTGTCAGGGCCTAAGAACCCGGGCTCCTCATAGCAGTGGAACGGGCCAAGCAGATTTCTGTTACCGATTGTCAGTGTAAGCTCAATTTCATTCTCACCCTTTTTAAGGTAATCCGACAAATCAAGCTTAGGTGAAAGCATCATCCTGCCAACATAAGCACCATTGACAGTTACATCAACGGTGTGGAAGCTGTTCGGAATAAAAAGAGCGTACCCCGTGTCGTTTAAATTAAGCTTTTGCTTTACGGTAAGCTCTCCTCTGAAGAAGGGATAGCCGCCCTTTATCAAGCTTGTGATTTCCTTTTTCTGCTCGCCGATATAGAAGCTGTCACCGTAAACAATGCTACTATCCTTATCCTCAAAATTGCCGTAAACACCAAAATTGCCCTTTAAGTAAACAGGCTCAATATCAGTATCATAGGCTAAGCAGTTTTTAAGGCTTTCCGTTACATTTTCGCCAAACAAGGCATAGTAAACCTGCTCACTTTGGAAATAATCAATTTCAATTATAATCTCGTTTTTGCCACGGCAAAGCTCCCCTGCCACGTCATAGCAAAGGGAAGCAAGGTCCAAATTGCTCCTGCCGCTTGGCAGAAGCACCTTGCCATTTACAGACACGGATTTTGTGTTGGTTTTCTCTGCTAAAAGATGGCATTTAGTGGGGGGAGTGTCGATATTTACCTCATATTTCAAATAAACCTTACCCTTGTATCTCTTATCAAGCAGCTCGCTGAAAACGCACATGTGGTGGCGTGGCTCAGTATAGCTTTTGCCGTCCAAGGAATAGCTTATCATATCAAGAGTAATGTAATTTTCAACCTCACCCTCAATGGTGAATTTCTTATCAAGATATAATGGGGTAAGCTCCTTTTCCTTTACAGGCTTTTCCTTTGAAACATACAAAAGATAGGACTGCGCCCTGTCAAAGTGAACGTTTGCGCCAATACACTTGTATTCATCCTTTAATATATCATAGGAATTAAAGGATGTGCCGTTTTTGATATTGAACCTTACGTCAACCCCATCTCCTAAGTTAATCGCGTAAATAAATTCCCTGCCCTCTTGGTCACGCCTGTATGCACAGCGCACGTCACTACCGCTTGGCTGGCTTATGCCATATGGCTGATTTTTTGCAATTTCGTCAAGGGACGTGTTTGATTTCAGGTATTTATAGGTATGTTTTTTGCCCTCTAAATAGCTTGGCTTTTTGCCACTTAAAAGCAGCTTGCCACCTTTTTCAACATACTCCTGCAAAAGGGCGCTTGTGCTTTTGTCCATCGTGTAAATTTCGGGCACAATTATATAATCGTATCTGCAATTGCCAAGAATTAACTGCTTACCCTCTATGCGTCCGTATTTAGCAAGAAGATTTTCATCAAGATAATGGTGACCTATGCCCATATTACAAAGCCTTGTCATTAAAGCAAAGAAGGGTGCCTCCAAGGCTCCCAAGCCGTTATATGGCTTGGTTGAGAGTGGGTCATAGTCAAAATACGCGCTCCTTATGGGGTGTAAAATACCTACATTTACAATTTCCTCACTGTTGGCAAGGGCTTTACCAAGGTATGAAAAATATCCGTTAAACTCCTTAAAGCTCTTGTTTATCCAGGGGTTTACGCTTGAAAAATGGATTGGATAGTCCCTTTTTCTCTGCCCCTGCTCGTGATATGGAAGCAAATGCTGACACATAAGGTTAACGCCTGCCACATATTGGCTTTCCGCAATCCTTTTAAGGTCCATTGGGGTAACATCCCAGCCGCAAGCCGCAAAGGTTTCGGTAAGCACCTGCTTTTTACCAAGCTGCGCCGCAACGCTGCCCACCTGCTTAGCCCCCATTTCCTCTGTTATCCTTGTGCCAAGATAGTCAATGCCCGGAATATGCTCATACTCATAAAACGGCATAATTCCGCCGCAGCAATTCATTTGCCCTGCAAGGTAGGATTCCTCTATATAATGGCCTGTCAGCTTATAGCCGTATTTATCGCACCATTCGTACACTCTTTTTGCAAAATTCTCAACCATCAAGGTCTGCATTGCACGCCAGAACTTGTACCTGAAGTCACGGTATCCCCGCTTTTTCACAAACATAAGTCCAAGTCCCTTTTTTATGTCCATACCGTACTCTTTTTCAAAGTACAGGGGCAGCATTTTCGTATAAGGCATACCCCAGCGGAAATACTGTGGCTCATCAGTGAAAAAGCCCTTTAAGTCGAATTTATCCCTTTTTCTGTACTCCTCGTGTGTAAGGTCAAGAAACTTATCAACCACATCCGGATTTAAAATATCCGCTGTTGAGACGGAATAATGCTCATATAAATTCAAGCAGTTCTTGTCTCCCTTTTTTGCCTTTTTTAAAGCAGAGGTGCTTATTTCATAAGAAGCATAAGCCCCCTCATCATACTCTCCGTATGAGTGGGTTATATATCTGTCGTGGTTTTCTATATCCTCAAGGATTAATCCGCCTGCAAAGCCGCTTGGCCAACCGTTTTCATCATAGGCATAAGCTTCCATGCCAAGCTCCTTGGCGCGTTTTGCACAAGCCTCAATACACTCAAACCATTCGCCCCCCAAATATTGGGTCTTGAGTCCGCCGCGGGCGTGCATAAAAAAGCCGCCAACACCGTTTTCGTTCATCCATTCAACCTGGCGCACCAGCTCATCCTTATCTAAGGTGTCATTCCAGGACCAGAACGGCACACACCTGTATATTTTTTCAACTTCCTTCATAAGCAGCACCTCGAAAATAATGTTAATTACATTTTACCACATAAAAACCGTATTGACAAGAGGTTTATATTAAAGTATAATTACTAAAACGAGGTGATTTTATGAACAGAGTTTTATGCTCCACAGGAGCTTTGATAGGCAGGCCAAACGGCAGGGATTTCACCCTGCTTGAAAAATTTGTACCACAGCTCAGGTGTGACGGATTGGAGCTTTTAATGTACGACACCTGGTATGACAAAATACCCGCCCTTCGCTCCTTTATAAAAGGCTTGGCTATGCCCGTTTACATCTTCCATTTGGAAAAATCCATCGGTGAGCTTATAAGCTACCGCAAATTAAATGACGCCCTTGAAAAAATGGAGCTTAATTGCAGCCTTGCAAAGGAAATGGGGGCTGAAAAGCTTGTTTTGCACCTATGGAACGGAATTATATCGGACAAAAATATTGATTACAACATTGAGTGCTACAAATACTTAGAGGAAATTGCCCATAAGCACAGCCTTGTTTTAACCGTTGAAAACGTAGTTTGCGGCAATTCGGACCCGTGGCACCACCTTTGCACCTTAGCCGGGCGCTACCCCAGCATAAAATTCACCTTTGACACAAAAATGGCTGATTTTCACAAGCAGCTTGACTTGATTTATGACCCGAAATATCGACACGTGGTTGACAATTTTGCACATTTGCACGTAAATGACCGACTTGGCGAGTACAAGGATTGGTCAAACCTAAAGGTTTTGCATGTGGGAGACGGAAGTGTTGATTTTGACCGATTTTTTGAGTTTATAAAGAAAACGGGATACAAAGGCGACTTCACCACCGAGGCAACCTCCTTTGACCAGACAGGAGCGGTTAACATAGAAAAGGTAAACCAAACAATTGATAAAATACGAAGATATGTAACAAGCTGATTATAAAGCATGTTTCATTGAATTTATATAATTAAGATTCCCATACGAGTAAAAAAGAGAGCAAAAAGCTCTCTTTTTTACTATTAAACAATAAAATCGTAGTTGTGCCACAAAAATCAAGAGTGATTTTTACGCTTCAGAGTTATAATCGTTAAAGGTAACGAGATTATATCTACTGCCCTGGCTTGGCTTTTCAGGCTGAAGGTAGGTAACAACCTTGTCCTCACCCTTTGAGGCAATTACATATCCGCTTATTATAAGCTTAGCATTCTTTTGTGCTTCTGTTGTAAAGCCGACTACCTTAATTTCAAAGGCGTCCATTTTCTTGTTTTTAATCTCAGTTCCTACAGCACCTCTTGCAAATGTACCGTCAGAGTTAACAGCATCCTTTTCTCCAACGCTTTCGTAGGAGGCAACAAATATACCGTAGGTCAAGCTCTTGCCTGTTACCTTTTCATACTCACTGATTTCTTTCTTGTTAATAAGATAGAAAACGGTAATGCCGCCCACACCGTTTTCGGGCACGGAATATCCATAGCAAACAAAGAGCGGATTAACTGCTTCTCCCTTACCCAAGGTGTTGCAAACAGGGCAAACGGCTGCCTTTGTGCCATTTTCCAAATAGCTTTCATACTCTATAGTTGTTCTGAAATCCATATCCTCTGTATAGAACGGCTCACAAAATGCCTTGCATGGGTCATAGCCGTAAATAATATAGTTGCCACTTGCGTATGCCTCGGTGTTGCTTATATAATCCTCATAGGAAACAGCCGTAGCACCTGTGAATTTCCAGTTATTTGTGCCTGATGCCTTAGTTCCATTTACAAAATTTTCACGAGCAGTAGCTAACTGAGCCGCATCTCCTGTATAGAAAAATTTCATATTGCCGGAGTCACCGCACTCAAAGGCGTGACCAACATGATATATCGCGTCAGGTGCTTGGGCGTAAAATGACGCAGGCAAATAAATCTCCTTAAGGCCTTTTACGGCATGCGTAAAGCTTTGGTTATCATCCATAGAATTGATAAAATGCTTAAAGCCTGCACTAAGCCTGATTACTTCAACATATGCCCCCTGGAACACACGCTCAGATGAGGTCACAATTGTGCTTGAGAAGCAAACCTCCTTAAGAATTGCATAGATAAAATATCTGTGAGGGATATTTGTAGGGCCCTCCGGCAAAATTATTTTGTCTATTGTAGCTCTGCCAAAGAACACAGGCACAAGCTCAGTAATAGGTGCTGAATCACCATAGGTAACAAGCCCAACCTTTGATTCAGCAAGAGGTCCCCAGTCGTTGCCATTTCCAAGAGTTTCTATCTTTTTAAGAGTAGCGGGAACTATAAAGCTCTCAAGAGCAGGTATATTGCCAAAGCATCTGCCACCCATCTCCTCGCATAAAGAGCCGGGGGCAAAAGGGCTTTCCCTCAAGTCGGTATAGCTAAAGGCATGCTGACCAATCTTTTTAACTCTGTTTGGTATTTTTACATACTTTAAGCTACCGCACAAATTAAACGCCAATGTTCCTATGGTCTCAAGCTGGGAATTCTCCCCAAAGGTAACCCTTTCAAGTGAAACGCAAGAGTAAAACGCCGCACCGTCATTCACACTTTTACCGTCAATCAAGGTAACGCTTGATGGAATATTTACCTCACGAAGGCACTTTGCCTCATAAAAGGCAACGCGCGATATTGTTGAGATAGGCATATCGCTTGGCATTTCGCACACAAGCGCCTTTGAACCCTGAACTATTCTTTCAGGCAGGGTAGTTAAGGTAGATGGCAAATACACAAACAAAATCTCCGTGCTGTGTGGGTCCCAACCGTTTTTATTCTTGTATCCACCGTCTGCAAGACTAAGGGTGGTAATGCCCTTGTCACTTGGAAAATAAACGGATACAACTGTTTTAGTGTTAACCGCATTTGTTTTGTAGCTATATCTGCCGTTATTTAATGTGGCATAATTCTCGTCAAGAGTTAAAACGGAAGCAACAGTTTTTACAGTGTTACCATCCACTGTGTTTGTGGCAGTAACATACCAGGTAAGGGCATTGCCTTGGCTGTCCGTCTTAGGGAAGCTACCCTCATAGGTAGTAATAATGCCGTTCTCATCCGCCTCGAAGCGAAAAAGCTCATTGCCTTCACTATCCTTATATATTGCAGTCGCACCTATACACATAGCAAGAGCAATAATAAAAAGAACTGAAGCAAAGAACGTTAATAAAATTTTCTTTTTCATTATTATCTCCTCAATTAAAAATATTTACACAAAATATTTTACCATACAAATACAGAAAAGTCAATATTCTCACGTACGTTAACATAGTAGCAAAAAGCCCTCTCAAAGAAGGCTTTTACTATTATTACTTATATTCCTCAGCTAATGCCTTAAATGCGGGGAGGGCATTTATTATTCTTTGCTTATCAACGCAGTATGCAATACGCACGTAGCCCTTTACGCCAAAGTCATCACAGGGGACAACCAGAATTTCCTTGGATTTTGCCTTTTCAAAGAACTTATATGCGTCACTTTCCAGCGCTTTTACAAAAAGATAAAATGCACCGTCCGGCTGAACGCACTCATAACCGTACTCAGTTAAGGCATTATATAAAATATCTCTGTTTTCCTTGTAAATATTTACATCAACCTTAGCGCCGATTGTGTTTTTGATAACCTGCTGGAAAAGGCTTGGTGCGCAAACGTAGCCAAGGCTTCTGCCCGCACCGCAAACCGCAAGATAAACGCTTTGTGCGTCCTGTGCCTTGGGGTTAACCGCAATATAGCCAATTCTCTCACCCGGCAGGGAAAGTGCCTTTGAATATGAGTAGCACACTATTGTGTTATCATAATAATTCATAAGGTAAGGAACGGTAACATCTCCAAAAACAAGCTCTCTATACGGCTCGTCAGCGATTAAAAAAATTGGGTGGCCGTATTCCTTTTGCTTTTTTTCAAGCACGGCGCATACCGCCTTTATTGTGTCCTCACTGTACACAACTCCGCTTGGGTTGTTGGGTGAGTTCATAATAACAGCCTTGGTATTTTCTGTAATTTTGCTTTCAAAATCGCAAACATCAATCTGGAAGGTTTTCTCCATTGGAGTGGAAACAACCACACGTCCCTGGGCATTTTCAATAAATACACGGTATTCTGTAAAGAAAGGAGCAAAAACTATACACTCCTCCCCGGGGTTTAAAAGTGCGCGTAAGGAAATGGTAAGTGATGCCGCCGCACCGCAGGTCATATAAATGTTATTTGCATCTACCCCTGCGCCGAATTTTGCATTTATCTCATCCGCTATTGCCTTTCTTACGCCGAAATCACCCTGGGCAGATGTATAACCGTGCAAAAGAACAGGGCTTGCGTTATTTACAAGGTCAACAATTGCATTTGCAATTTCCTTTGGTGGCTCCACGCTTGGGTTACCGATACTGAAATCAAAAACCTTGTCCGCCCCGATTTCAGCCGCCCTTGTCTTGCAATATTCAAAAATTTCTCTGATTATTGAGCGCTTGCTGCCTAAAGCAAGCATTTTTTCATTTAACATAATTCACCTATAAAGCCCTTTTGTTATAAAGGGCTTATTTGTTTTAAATTTTTAATAGCTTTTTTGCGTTTTCGCAAAAGATTTTGTTTTCCGTTTTCTTGCCCAAGCCATAGGATTTAATGATATTTATCATTTCCGCTTGGCTTTGCCAGGGGCTGTCTGTTGCAAAGAGGATTTTATTATCTGTATGCTTTGATATCATTTTTTCAAGCTGCTCCCTTGTTAAAAACGGCAGCACGTATGATGTATCAAAATAAATATTTTCCCCTGCCAGGGTATTGTAAACGTCACGGTAAAGCTCATTTCCGCCAAGGTGGGCAAGAACAAGCTTGTCATATCCGCCTAAGGCATCGAGCAAATTAAGCACACGCCTTGGCGTGCATTTAATCTCCTGACCCACAAAGGCACCGTCAAAGCCTGCGTGGGTAACGGTTATCAAATCAAGGCTTTTTGCACATTCAAGGATTTTTACATATTTCGGGTCGTCAAAAAATGTGCCTTGATAATCGGGATGGATTTTAATTCCCAAAAAGCCGTTTCCCTTAACCTGTGTTAATTTTTCCTCGTAATCTTCAATATCGGGATGAAAGCCTGCAAAGGAAATTACCCGACCCTGTGTCTGTTTTTCCTCATTTAAGGCGCAACCGAACTTGAAAATGCTATCAAACTGTGTGGGCTTGGTAAGCACGGGCAAATTAACTGAAATATCAACCCCTGCCTCCGCCATGCTGTCTAAAAGACCGCTTTTCATTCCATTTGAATGTGGCGGAATATTAGCGCTTGTTGACAATGCATTTATGGTTGCAGGCGCTATTTTATCGGGGAAAATATGGGTATGAAAATCTATTATCATAATATTAGAGTGACTCAATTTCCTTTGATGTCATAGTATCAACGTGGATGTTCTCAAGCACCGTCTCAGCCTCTTCAAGCTCGTTTGTTTTCATAACAATTGAAGCATCGTTGCTCTCAACGCTTAAGCCATACATATATTCAATGCTGACATTTGCCTTTGCAATTTCAGCAAGAATGTTCTGCAAAGCGCCTGCCACGTGTGGCACCTTGATAATAAGCACCTCTGTAAGCATACTTGAAAATCCCGCACTTAAAAGCACTTCCTTTGCGTGCTCCGGCTTATTTACAATAAGTCTTAAAAGACCGTACTCGGTTGTATCAGCCAAGGAAATTGACAAAATATTTACGTCATTATCCTTTAAAACCTGCAAAACCTCACCAAGTCTGCCCTGTCTGTTTTCTATAAAAACGGATACCTGATTTACTGTCATTGTATTTTCCTCCTTAATATAGCTTTCTGTTATCAATTACGTGTACTGCCTTACCCTCGCTACGCTTCAAGGTGTTTGGACCCATCAGCTTAATCTTAGCGCTGATACCGAGGGCGCTTTGAATAACCCCTGCTATCTTCTTTGTAAGCTTTTCAATACCGCGGATTTCATCTGTGTAATACTTAACGTCAACCTCAACCTGGATTTCAAGTGTGTCAAGGTTATTTTCACGGTCAACAATCATCATATAGTGAGGAGTTACCTCTTCAACGTCAACAAGGGCTGCCTCAACCTGGCTTGGGAATACGTTAACGCCACGGATAATAAGCATATCATCGCTTCTGCCCTTAAAGCGTGTAATACGCACGCTTGTACGTCCGCACTCACACTTTTCTCTTATAATGCTTGTCAAGTCCTTTGTTCTGTAACGGATAAGAGGAATACCCTCCTTTGTAAGAGTTGTAAATACAAGCTCACCTGTTTCTCCGTCAGGAACAGGCTCCAAGGTCTTTGAATCAATAATTTCAGGATAGAAATAGTCCTCGCAAATGTGAAGTCCGCTATGGTACTTACAGTCACAGGCAACGCCGGGACCCATAACTTCGGAAAGGCCGTAAATATCGTGGGCGGTAATGTTCAAGCGGCTTTCAATTTCGTTTCTCATTTTCTCTGTCCAAGGCTCAGCACCGCAAATCGCAGCCTTCAGCTTAATCTTGTCAAGGAGCCCCTCATCACGCAAAACCTCGGAAAGGTGGAGCAAATAAGATGGGGTACAAGCAATGGCGGTAGCACCGAAGTCAACCATCATGGTGGTCAGCTTCTTTGAGTTACCTGTGCTCATAGGAACAACCATAGCGCCAAGCTTTTCAGCGCCGTAGTGCGCGCCCAAGCCGCCTGTAAACAAGCCATAACCGTATGCAACCTGGATAATATCATCCTTTGTTACGTCTGCCATTGACATACAGCGCGCAACGCACTCACTCCACATATCAATATCGTTCTGTGTGTAGCCAACAACTGTTGCCTTGCCTGTTGTACCGCTGGATGCATGGATTCTTACAATATCGGAGTGTGGGGCTGCAAAAAGGCCGAAGGGGTATGTATCGCGAAGGTCATTTTTTGTGGTATAAGGAAGCTTTGTAATATCCTCAATACCGTGAATATCCTCAGGCTTAACGCCTGCTTTATCCATTTTATTTCTGTAAAACTCTACATTATCATATACGTACTTTACAAGCTTTACAAGTCTTTCGCTTTGAAGCGCTGCCATTTCCTCACGGGACATACACTCCATTTTTTCATTCCAAATCATAATTTTTTACTCTCCTTAAGAATTATAGCCCATTTCAAACGCCTTGGTGTTAATTTCAATTGTCTTTGGCGGAACGGTGGAGCGCAAAACCTCAACCCATTCCTCCTTAGTAAAGCCGATATGCTTAGCGGCAAGGCCCAAAACAACGGAGTTCAAAACCTTGGAGTTGCCCAAAGCCTTTGCAATTTCGCCACCGTTTATGGTGTAGAGCTTATGGCTCTTTTCAAGCTCCTCTATAATTCCCTCAGGGTATTCAGCCGCGCCGATAACAACTGTCATCGGGTCAATTCTTGTATCGTTAACAATCATAACTCCATCCTTTTTAAGGAAGTGAGCATATCTTAAAGCCTCCAAGCGCTCAAAGGAGATAAGCGCGTCAACCGTGCCCTCCTCACAAACAGGCTCATAAACCTTGTCCCCATAGCGGACAAAGGTAACAACGCTACCGCCGCGCTGTGCCATACCGTGCACCTCGGAAAGCTTAACGTCAAAGCCCTGCACCAAGGCTGTTTTTCCAATAATTCTGCTGGTAAGAAGGGTACCCTGTCCACCAACGCCAACTACCATTATGTTCATATGTACACCCCTCCTTATCTTTCCATCTTCTCAATAGCACCGAACTTGCAGTAATTCTGGCAAAGTCCGCAGCCATTACACATTGTTTCGTCTATTTTAACTGTACCGTCCTCATTTCTTGTCATTGCGGGACAGCCAATCTTCATACACATACCGCATTTTTTACACTTTTCTGCGTTAACAGCGCATTTGTTCGGGAACTTCATTCCCTTCAAAAGCGCGCAGGGAGCCTTTGCAATAATTACGGTAAGAACGTCACTGCTAACGCTTTCCTTAACTACCCTCTCCATTTCCTTTACGTCAAAGGCGTCAACCTCAACAACATTTGGCACGCCAATGCTGCGGCAAAGCACCGCCAGGTCAATAGCATAGGTTTCCTCACCCTTTAAGGTCTTGCCTGTTGCGGCATGCTCCTGGTGTCCTGTCATACCTGTTGTACGGTTGTCAAGAATCATAACTGTTGCGCAAGACTTATTGTAAACCATATTAATAAGTGAGTTTACACCTGTATGCAGGAAGGTTGAGTCACCAATAGTTGCAACCCAGTTCTTTATGTACTCCTTGCCCT
>SVRE01000099.1 GCA_015065005.1 Oscillospiraceae bacterium | reverse complement strand
AGCTCGCTAGGGGTGCATATGTAGCAGTAACAGACGGTGAAGCTACCGAATATTCATATATGCAGGATGGCGAACCTAACGAAAACGAAAAATACTCATTTGTTTCATATAACGACATAGTGTAAAAGCTGTAAACGCTATAATGATGCATTGAACCCATATAACTGAATAGCAAAAAGCTGTGTAGAGAAATCTATACGGCTTTTTCTGTATTTAATCTATTTCGAGAGGGGGGCTCAATAGCACGGAACACGTGGCAAGATAAATCTATAGGTATAAGTAAAGGCTATAACAATGGGAATTCAAGAGCTTTACGCAAAAATATAAGCTGTATAAGAAAACATAACTGCTAATTTTACAAAGGAACGAAAGCGAAAATTGAAAGCTTACATTTGGAATGTGTCTTGGAATAAAAATATTGCTTGATACTTTAACCAACACTAATACTTCAAAGCCGTTTGAAAGGTAGCGGATTTTAGGTTTGCTTTGAAAATTATGAATTAGCACTTGAAAGTTATATTGTTTTATGATAACATGAAATAGTACTCTTACTAAGAATTTAAGTAAGAAATTCAAACACACAGAAGAGGGGATTTGTTATGAAGGTAACATTTATGGGTGCGGGTAGCACCATATTTTCTAAAAACGTATTAGGTGACACAATGCTGTGCGATGCGTTTCACGATGTGGAAATTGCGCTTACGATATAGACGAAAAAAGACTTGATGAGTCATATCTTCTCATTTCAAAAATGAATGATTCTATAAACGAGGGACGCGCAACAATCAAAAAGTATTTAGGCGTTGGCGAAAGAAAGGATGCATTAAGAAAAGCAGATTTTGTTGTTAATGCAATTCAAGTAGGGCTTTATGACCCTTGCACAATTATAGACTTTGAAATTCCAAAAAAGTACGGACTTCGCCAAACCATTGGCGACACTCTCGGTATTGGTGGCATTTTCCGTGCCCTTCGTACTATTCACGTGCTTAAGGACTTTGCAAAGGATATTGAAGAGGTTTGTCCCAATGCGTGGTTCTTAAACTACACAAATCCAATGGCTATGCTCACAGGTTATATGCTAAGATACACCAAGGTAAAGACCGTAGGACTTTGCCATAGCGTACAGAGTTGTTCTAAAGATTTGCTTAATGGCTTGAATATGAGCGACAAATTGGAGGGCAGGCACGAGAAAATAGCCGGTATTAACCATATGGCTTGGCTTCTTGAAATTAAGGACAAGGACGGAAATGACCTATATCCTGAAATTAAAAAGCGTGCAAAAGAGAAAAATGCAAAAGAAAAGCACGGTGATATGGTGCGTTATGACTATATTGATAAGCTTGGTTATTATTGCACAGAATCAAGTGAGCATAACGCAGAATATAACTCATTTTACATAAAGCCAAACAGAAACGATTTAATTGAAAAATACAACATTCCTCTTGATGAATACCCACGCCGTTGTATAAACCAAATTGCGGGCTGGCAAAAGCAGTATGAGGAGCTGATGTCAGGTGGTAAAATTGAGCATAATCGTTCAAATGAATATGCATCACGCATTATGGAGGCAATTTATACAAACAAGCCATACAAAATTGGCGGTAATGTTATAAATAACGGAGTTATTACAAACCTACCGTATAATGCTTGCGTTGAGGTGCCTTGTCTTGTTGACGGAGAGGGAATACACCCTACCTTTGTTGGAGAGCTTCCTCTCCAGCTTGCTGCAATGAATTCATCAAACATTTATGCTCAAATGCTTACAATTGAGGCGGCTCATACAATGGATAAGAAAAAGATTTATCAAGCTGCAATGATGGACCCTCACACAGGAGCTGAGCTTTCAACTGATGAAATTGTAGCTCTTTGCGATGAGCTTTTCGAAGCACACGAAAAAGCAGGATATCCAATATTTTAAACTTGATACAAAATCAATAGATAAAGGGTCGCATTTCTTGTGAAATGCGACCCTTAAATCATTTTTTATTTTAATACAAAGAAAAATGACTAAGTCATCATCACGGGCGAATAAAAGGTCGGATGACAGGATGACTCCACTTCGTTTCGTTGAATTGCCCACGGCTTAGCCTTACGAGAATCGAACCCCCAAACCTCATACTTCGCTTTTGGGAACCCCTATTACGCCTTAGGGCAATTTTGCGCACCTGATTCAACTTGCGTTGAAAGCAGATTTAAACAGTCAGCACAAGCAAAAAATCCTAAACCGAACAAAAAGTTCAATTTAGGATTTTCATGGTCGGAGTAGCGACACCCGACTCGAACCCACTTTAAAAAGTTCGATAAAGCCTTGTGCTAAAAGGGTTTATCCAATGTTAGCAAAAGAGCAATTTTTGAGCAAAAATGTAATAATCGTATTAAAATATCCGCAAAATATCAAGTCTTGAATATATAAAAATTCCGTTATCGGCAAAAATAGAACCAAAATATCGAAAACGTATTGATATTTTGCCGATAAAGTGTTATACTATATACAAGATAAAATTTAGAGGTGTAAATATGAGTTATATATCTGTTGCTGAAATGGCAAAAAAATGGAATATGTCAGAGCGTAGTGTTAGAAACTACTGTGCCGAAGGAAGAGTAGAAGGAGCAATTCTTGTTGGCAAGACATGGACAATACCAGAGGATGCAAAAAAGCCTGAAAGAAAAAACAAGCAACGTGATACAAAAAGAACACTGCTTAATGTTCTTAAAGCTGAAAAGCAAGCTAAAATGACAGGTGGAATATATCACAAGGTGCAAATTGAGCTAACCTATAACTCTAACCATATTGAGGGAAGCCGTTTGACACATGACCAAACAAGATATATCTATGAAACTAATACAATAGGCGTTAGCGATACATCTGTTAATGTTGATGATGTAGTAGAAACAGCAAATCACTTTAGATGTATTGATTTAATTATAGACAAAGCAAATAGC
>SVRE01000045.1 GCA_015065005.1 Oscillospiraceae bacterium | reverse complement strand
CTCAGGAACCCCAAAACTCATTTCATTCGTTTCGAGGACCCCTCATTGGTTCTCCGAGCATCAAACCTTATCCCTAAGGTTCTGTTTCGTGCACCGCTTTTCACAGTGCCTTGCTATTATATCACCTGTTCCTCACTTTGTCAAGTACTTTTTTTAAGTTTTTTAAAAAACTTTTTATGCACTTGAACCTTACGTGGGCTCAGTGTGGATTTACATTTTATCATTATTTTTTCTAATTGTCAAGCATTTTTTATCAATTTTGTCATTTTTTATATTTTTTACAACTAAAATTCAATTTTTCACATATTTTTTGATATTTTGAACAAGAATAAGTTCATAAACTGTTTGGAGGCTGCCATGGTTACTGTTTTAATTCGCGCATTTATCATTTATACTCTTCTTTTAGTTGCTTTGCGATTAACAGGAAAGCGCCAGGTTGGGGAGCTTCAAATTTCCGAGCTTATAACCACATTTATGATTTCTGAGCTTGCGGCAAGCCCTATACAGGATTTATCCATACCTATAATTTATTCTATTATACCCATTATCTTTCTTTTATGTGCGGAAATTATTCTTTCTTTTCTGGCTACCAAATCCAAGATATTAAAAAAGCTTTTCTTTGGCAATCCAAGCATGATAATAAGAAAAGGAAAATTAGACCAAAAGGAGCTTGGACGGTTGCGAATAGGAATAAACGATTTTTTAGGTGAGCTACGGCTGAAGGATGCAGGAGATATTAATGATGTGGAATATGCAATTTTAGAGGAGAACGGTAAGCTCTCGGTTTTTTTAAAGGAAAAAGAGGGGTGTGGGTTAACGCACGCAATAATTGTTGACGGAGATATAAACGAAACAAATTTGCGCTATGCCAACAAGGACAAAAGATGGCTTGAAGGCTATCTTAAAAATAATAAGCTTTACCTTGAACAAATTTTTTTAATGACTGTCAATGACCAAAATGAAATTAATATTATTAAAAAGGAAGAAAAATGAAGGCCTTTGTTATTTCTTTAGTTGTGCTTACATTGATTTTAGCCGCAACCATATTTAACTCCATATATATATTTGATGTAACAAGCTCACTGATTGATTGTGCAGAGTCATTGAAAATAGATGATGACAGCGTTTTTGCTTTTAAGGAGAAATGGGAAAAAGTACAGTTTTTAATCAGACTGTCATCATCCCATAAGGAGACCCACAGAATTGATGAGGTTCTTGGTGTTTTAGAGGAAAAGGTGAACAACAAAACCGAGAACGGTTTTGTTGAGGAAAGAGCGCTTTTGATTGAATACATCACTCAAATACAAGAGGATGAAAAGGTTTCTATTGACAGCATTATCTAAAAAAAGCAACCAGAGGAAGCAAATAGAATATCACTGTCGCCATGCGAGAATATCACTTTATAGCAACAGAAAAAGAGAGAACAACTCGGTTAGTAGCCGAAATGTTCTCTCTTTCTGTTTGTTTTAGGGGTTGGGCTTAGTCCATCAGCCATTTGTTTGGACAAATGCGATGACCGCACTTAACGGTATTTTGAAATTCTCCGCTAAGGACACTGCCCTATTGCCTCCTTGGCAATTTTGCTTATCTTATACCTAAAATATCAAGGACACTTGCGCCTACCTTGGCGGTGGTGCTATTAACCTCTGTCAGGGTTGCACCTCCCAAGGAGGTCAATATAATGTCATTTACTGTAACCTCTTCTTTTTCATAAGTTGGCTTTATATATTTCATTTTCATATCACTCCTTTACTGCTGCCTTTACTTCGTTATAGGAAATACCGCTTACCGTATCACTTGCACCGTTTTCCTGGTAATACTTAACTGTATCACCTGTGTATGCGTATGCTGATATTGTAAACCTGTGGCTGTACAAGCCCTCGGTTATATCCATAAGCACAAAGTCATAGCTTGTGTATGAATATTCTGTAAGGCTTGATTTGATTACTATACCTGTATCAAGCTTTGTTGGGTTGCCCTGTGCATCCAATGGCTGCTTGCCGCCCAAAAGCTCATATGATGCAAATACAATACCGTAATCAAGGGTTGTGCCTGTTGCTTCCTCATACGCATTAATGGCATCATAATTAATGGTAAAGCCGAAGCTGATTTGTCCTGTTGTTTCGTTTATGGAATATCCCTTGAACTCAAAGATATTTTCAAGATATACGCTTGGCTCAATCTCCTCAGTATAGATAACATACTCTGACAAGTGGCTTGTCTTGAAGCGAACCTCACCTGTTTCAGGATCGTAATGCTCAACCTCCATATGCTCAAGCTTTCCGTTTTCATCCCTGTAAGCTATCTTTACCTGGTCCTTTGTAAGTCCCTTATGGTACTTGAAGGAGAGAGTTACAGTTCCGTTGTCCTCAGCCTCACTTGGTGGGAGTATGGGGTTACCGTTTTCGTCATTTACGGTAATATTGAACACCCTGTGTCCTGTTTTTGCCTCGTGGTCGGTTGTAATATCCTGAATACCTATGTTAACAGCACCCTCTTGTCCTGCCACCTTGCTTGATGCAATCGCATCCAGAATAACCTGACCCAGGTCTGTGTTAATCTCGGTTTCCATATTGTTAAGCTGTTCCATTATTTCAGGAATAATCTGTACACCTATCATTTCAAGGGTTGGTACATCAAAGACAACATCTATCTTAATCTTGTCCTTGTTCTTATCCTTTTCCACATTATCCTTATTTGGTTTGGTATTTACCTTGTCATCCTCTTTTTCGGTTTCAAGGTAATCCCTTGCTCCGCAAGCACAGTCTCTTACGCTTATGCTTTCGTCCTCGGTTTCCTTCCAATTAGACCAAATGTGGCTTTCTGTTACGTCAACTCCGCAATCGCACTTCCTTGTATGTGTGCCGTCACCGTTGTTTACTATTGTGTAGCTGTGACCCTGCTTTGCAATAACCTCTGTCCTTACATAGCCACAGTCCTTACATGTAAATGCTCTTTCACCGTTTGACTCGTGGCTTGGCTCAGCTGTTACAACACCGTAGTCAAAGCTGTGTGGCGCTCTTTCATATTCGCCGCACGCACACTCCCTTTGGTGTGTTGTGTCGTTTACGCTTGACCAGACGCCAAAGATATGCTCGGTTGTTTTTTCAATAGGCTCTGTATGGCTTACCACACCGCAAACGCACATATATGACAAAACGCCATATTCTGTATGTGTTGGAGGTAATGTTACAACACCCTCATAGAAATGCTCACTTGTAATAGAAGGCATACCGCACTTACAGAAGCCTGTATGAGTGCAATCCCCATTGTCTGTTGTATCAACTACAGCAGTATGGGTTTTGTGTCCCCAAACCACCTCAGTATACATATAATAATCATAATACCAATACCTATCCCATCCCTGTGGCCTTTCATCTGCTTCACAGAAGACGGTGACATATGAATACATGAAGTAGAAGGCATATTCATCAAGAACAGTAACATTTTCACGGACATAAACACCCTCTAAGTATGTAGCACCGTCAAATGCATGGGAACCAATTTTATCAACGAAGCTTGGCACTACAAAGCCTACGCTTGTTTTACCCATTGTATATATTTCAAGGGTCTTGGTATCCTTGGAGTAAAGGTTACCGTCTATTGAGCAATAACGTTGGTTATTTTCATCAACCTCTATATTTACCAAGCTGCTGCAATTGCTGAAAGCACCCGCTGCTATTGTTGTTACCTTGTCGCTGATTCTGATGCTTTGCAGGCTTGCGTTATTAGAAAATGCATGCCACTCAATAGTAGTTACATTTTCACCAATGAGAACGGAATTTAAGCTGTAACAGTCAGCTAACACATTTTCGCGTAATACTGTCAAGCCTGAGCCTACCTCAACATAACAAAGACTGTCATTGCTACTGAAGGCGTATGCTCCAATTTCTGTTACACTGTCAGGAATTATCAATTCCGATATTGCAGTTGAGCTGAAAGCTTCATTTCCAATGCTAACAAGACCATGGGAAAGCTCTATCTTGTTAAGATCGCAACATTTATCAAACGCACCATTGCCAATTGTAATTACGTTTGCAGGGATAAGAATTGACTGAATGTTACTATAATAGAAAGCTCTTTCACCAATATGCTCAACGTGTGCCGGAATATCAAAGCTTTCCTCATTCTTGCCCAAAGCATACTGAACAAGTGTCTTTGTGTCCTTTGTATAAAGGTTTCCGTCTATTGAACAATAGTTCTCGTTTTCCTTGTCAACCTTTATGTCACTTAAAGCGACACAGGTTTCAAATGCTTTTGGTTCGATTGTTGTTACGCTCTTTGGAATTACTATGCTTGACATTGCATAGCAATAATAGAACGCTGACTCCTCTATAACCTCAACAGTATCTGAAAGAACAACCTCTGCCATATTGCGACAGCCAACAAATGTATAAGTTGCCACATTTGTTACACCCCGTTCAACAACAGCTCTTGTAATATTGCTGTTATAATCGATGGTCCAAGGTGCTTCTTTTTGTGCATAGAAGGACCAACCCTTCATTTTTCCTGTTCCTCTGAACACAAGGGTATATTCCTCACTGTTTTCAGCGTTATGTACAAGGTATGCAAATACGCTATCCTCCTCGGACAGTGAAACATCCCATTTTCCAACATATTGCTTATATCCGCACAAGCACTCAAAATCTACGATTTCGTGCTCAGGAAGCTTATCAATTTGCTCTGTGTAGAAATCACCGCAGGCACATACATATGTTAGCTCACCATATACAAAGTGTGTTGGCTCAAGAGTTACAACAGGATTGTAAGTATGCTCAGGGGTCTTTTCGATATCCTCTGTATAGGTTGCGCCACATACGTTACATGTGTATGTCATTACACCGTATGTTGTATGTGTTGGCTCGGTGGTTACAACGCCACTGTTATAATCGTGACCGAGTTCATCTACAAAATCATCCTCGTAGCTGTCGCCACATTCACAGGTATAGGTTGTATATCCCTTTTCTGTACATGTAGGAGCGGTTACTGCTGAGATATATGTATGCTCAGGGGTCTTTTCGATTCTTTCTGTATAAGAGTCACCACATACGTTACATGTGTATGTCATTACACCGTATGTTGTATGTGTTGGCTCGGTGGTTATAACGCCACTGTTATAATCGTGACCGAGTGCATCTACATATTCGCTAATGTAGCTATCGCCACATTCACAGGTATAGGTTGTGTATCCCTTTTCTGTACAGGTAGGAGCGGTTACTGATGAGTTATATGTATGCTCAGGGGTCTTTTCGATTCTTTCTGTATAAGTGTCACCGCATACGATACATGTGTATGTCATTACACCGTATGTTGTATGTGTTGGCTCAGTTGTTACAACGCTGTTGTAATCGTGACCGAGTGCATCTACATATTCGCTAATGTAACTGTCACCACATTCACAGGTATAGGTTGTGTATCCCTTTTCTGTACATGTAGGAGCGGTTACTGCTGCGTTATATGTATGCTCAGGGGTCTTTTCAATTTTTTCTGTATAAGAGTCACCGCATACGTTACATGTGTATGTCATTACACCGTATGTTGTATGTGTTGGCTCGGTTGTTACAACGCTGTTGTAATCATGACCATATGGAGATATTACATCCTCGTAAGAAACGTCTCCGCATATTACACAGGAGCAGATTATATAACCCTGCTCTGTACAGGTTGCGTCTATTATGTTATCTACATACTGGTGATCCTCAAGCTCAGTATAATCTCCAACATAAGTGTCTTTACATACCTTACATTCGTATGTAGTGTAGCCCTGCTCAAAGCAGCTTGGCAAGGTTACTGTTGCATCATAGTCATGGCCGAGAGCATCAACGTACTCACCCTTATAGGTGTCTGCACAGTTGCCACAGGTATATGTTGTATATCCCTGTGCTGTACAGGTTGGAGCGGTTACCTTGGTAATGTAGCTATGTCCCTTTGCAAGGATAACCTCATATCCAACATATCCGCACATACAGCTGTATTTTGCTTGACCCGGCTCTGTGCAGGTTGCAGAAACAACAGTTTCTACAGTGAAATTATGGTCAGCAATTTCTAAATCACCGCAAATACATATTCTTTGGTGTGTTGCATTATCAATCACTTCCCATTCGCCAAACTGACAAGTATGACCGTATTTCCAAACAACCGGACGTGGGTCAGGATTCCAATCTATGTGCCAAGTGCTTGGCTGCCAGAATGCTTCTGCATAAATTGTAAGGCTTTCGCATTCCAAAAATGCATTCTGACCGATGCTTGTAACACTATTTGGTATAATGATTGTTCTAAGATTAGAGCAATAAGCAAATGCGTATTGTCCGATTGTTTCAATGCTACCCGAAACAACAAATTCCCTAAGGTTTACACAGTATGCAAAGGCATATTCCTCAATTTCCGTAACATTTTCGGGAAGTGTTACCTTGGTCAAGCCTGTACAACCCTCAAAGGCACCCTGCTGCAAATTAGTAAGTACATTAGGTAGTATAATCTCGAGAAGACTTATACATCCCTTAAATGCATTTTTATAAATTTCCATCAAGGAGTCAGGGAACATAATTTCTCCAAGCTTCTGACAGCCTGAGAAAGCGCCCTCTCCAATTTTATAAAGTGTTTCTCCAAGTATAACAGATGTCAAGCCGATACAATCCTTAAATGCATCTGCATCAATGGAAACGACACCGTCAGGAATTTCAATATCCGGCAAGGATATACATCCCTCAAACAATCCTTTTTCAATAATTTTTATTGCGGGAGAAAGAATTACGTTTATAAGAGATGAACATCCCTTAAATGCTTTCTCTCCAAGATCAATTAAAGAATCAGGAAGCCTGATGTCTGTAATTTTAATACAGTCGGTAAATGCACACGGACCAATTATCTGAAGATTATTCCACGGGAATTCAATATCAAATATTTCAAAACAATTTTCAAAGCTATTCGGGCCGATCTCAATAATTTCGTACGGAAGCTTAACCTTTGTTATTTTTCCGCAGCCGTAGAATGCATATTTTCCTATTTTTGTAATGCTGTCAGCCATATTGATATCTGCCAAACGCTCACACTGATAGAAGGAGTATGCACCAACATTTGTAACGCCGTTTGCAATAGATGCACTTGTTATGCTCTTTGAATATTCTTTAAGCCATGGAACATCATTTTGGCTGTCCCAATCAATCATATTTCCTGTTCCTTCAATTACAAGCCTATAAGAATCATCTGCTTGCTTGAACAGGTAAGCATAAACTTTATCATCTACTGTTGCGGAAATAATCCATCTCATGGTATATAAGGTTGTTCCGCATTCGCAGGCATAATTTATAAAGGTATGTGTTGCAATTTTTGCAATTTCCTCAGTGTAGGAGTCCCCACACTCACAGGTGTAGGTCATTTCACCAACAGCTAAGTGAGTTGGCTCGATTGTTACAACGCCTGTATAGGTGTGCTCATGAGAATATACGTATCCCCAAACGACAGGACAGTTACTAGAATTCCAATTTTTGTCCCATGTGCTTGGCTGACTTTCCGCCTCAGCATATATTGTAAGATTATCGCAGCCGTTAAACGCATCAGCACCAATCTCTGTTACACTACTTGGAATTATTATACTTGTAAGGCTATAGTTTTGGTAAAATGCTGCTTCACCAATGCTAACAAGACTATCCGGCAACACTATTTGTTCAAGCCAGATTGATAAATAGAACGCACCATTGTATATAGTGACAACTCCATCAGGAACCTTAAACGATTTTCGCTCACATGCGACAGGATACTGTATCAAGACTGTTCCGTCCTTAGTATACAAGCATCCGTCAATTGATTTATATTCGGTATTGCCGTCATCTACAGTTATACTAGCAAGGCTATCACACCATATAAACGCATCATCGCCTATAAACTTAACGCTACTTGGTATAGTAACGGTTCTCATGCTATAACAGAAATTGAATGCGCTTTCGCCTATAGTAACAACACTATTCGGTATGTTCAAATCTATAATTCCCGCACACTGTACAAACGCAAAATCACCAATAGTGGTTACAGTACTTGGAATTACAAAGCCAACGTTTTGACACACTTCAAAGGCACCGTTACCTATGATTGTCAAGCCGTATGGCAGATTTATATCTACAAGGTTTGTACAGAACGAAAATGCATTTTTTCCTATTACTGTTATAGTGTTACCTAATGATACACTGGTAAGTCCTTCAGCGGTACCGAATGCTTCGCTACCTACATTTAATATACCGTCTTCTATTACAACAGTTGATATTAAATTTGCATAGTCTTTATACCACGGAGTATTTAAAAATACGTCCCAATCCTTCATGTTTCCAGAGCCGCTTATGGTTAGTATGTAATAGCCTTTATTATCTGCATTGTGAGAAAGGCGCGCTATTACACTGTCATTCTCAGTTGCGGAAATATCCCATTCCGGCATATACTCAATTTCGCCACATTCGCACGAACCGTCAATAAAGGTGTGCTCTTGTATTTTTTCAATTTCCTCAGTGTAGGAGTCCCCACACTCACAGGTGTAGGTCATTTCGCCAACTGTCATATGTGTTGGCTCGATTGTTACAACGCCTGTAAAGGTGTGCTCCTCGGTTTTTGCGATTTTCTCGGTATATGAATCACCACACTCGCAGGTGTAGGTCATTTCACCAACGGTTGTATGAGTTGGCTCGATTGTTACAACGCTGTTATAAGTATGCTCTTCTGTTTTTGCGATTTCCTCGGTATATGAATCACCACAAGGACAGGTATAGGTCATTTCACCAACGGTTGTATGAGTTGGCTCGATTGTTACAGAAGAAGTGTAAGTATGCTCTGTATGATTTTCGGATGGGATACAATAAACATCTATTGTCCAAACACCTTTTTCCACAGAGCCTACAAAGAAGTCATAGCTTTCCCCTGCAACAAGCTCTACCGTTACGTATGCTCCATACTCGTTGCAGGAAAAATCAACCTCTACCAAATCAAAAGAATCGCAAGCTGCTTTTGAATACAAGCCTAAATTTGCCGGAACTACAAAGGTATAAGTTCCATCTATCTCGGCTACAAATGTATAAAGGTCCACGTATGAATATGTATCAGTCGTTTCAACATCCAAGCTTCCTATTAAAACGCCCACATCTTTAGTGATAGTTTCGTCTATTTCTTCCTCGGTTATCAAAACAAGGGGATTGTGCCAAGAATACACAATTTTCTTTGTTTCCGAATCATATGAGAGTGATATGGTATCAGTAGTTATCGTTCCGGATATAGGATTATAAAAATACGGTGCCGCATAACCTTCTTCAAACACGCCTCCACCTCTTATTACCGTCATTATGCCATCTTGGAATGACACAACTATGCCATACTTATAAATTGCATTTTCGTTCTTGTTGCCACCATAAATGCCGTTAATGATGGCATTATTTGCAGTAATATCAAAATAGAATTCATATGTTTTTACATCATTTATCAAGCTAACACTCGCAAAGTCATCACCCGCAGAATAACATCCGTAAGCGCCAACTAAGCCAAGAGTATCCTCGTCTGATGTGCAGCCTACCACTATAAACGGACAATATCCGCAAGCTTCATCAACCATAGCAAAACTATAATGGTACAATTCATCATTTTTATATATGGAGAAAGTGTTTTCGCTGAAGGACAATGTATAACCATTTGCCGCCTCGTTGCTGCCCTGAATTTCATCCTTCAAAACGTGCTTGCCACAAAGATTGCATTGGTCGTACATATACGATTCTTGGGCAAACTCATGATAAGCGTTAGGGGAGTAAAATTCCTCTATTTTTATTTCACCGCAATACTCACACGTTTCCTTGAGGTATCCAACTAATACACAGCTTGCAGGAGTATATTCAACTGTGTTCCACAAATGTCCATACTCAGTATCAAGCTCTGCTTGAACTTCTACTGCATCACCACAGTGATCACATACATACAACCAATATCCTTGTTCAACGCAAGTGCTGGAAACAGAATTGCCCCAATCGATATAATAGCTATGTTCACTTTCTTCAGGTGAAATTGTATCTACGTAATATTCCCCACACTCACAGGTATATTTAATTTCACCGTTTGTCACAATTGTTGGTTCTTTAATTGTTTCGCTTGTGTAAATATGCTCTTGTTCATAGTGCCATAAAACAGGGAGAAGGTTATAACCTAACATTTCGCCGGTTTCATGATCGGTCAAATATCCACAACCGTTCCAATTATCACCCCAAGTGTCAGGCTTGACCCAAGCTTCGCATAGAATCACAAGGTCAATACAGTGTAAAAATACATCGTTACCAAATTCTACTACGCTATCAGGAATTATTATACTTGATAAGCTTGAGCAGAAAAATGCACAGTCACCTATGCTTGTAACACTGTCAGGAAGCTCTATGTTTTTTAGACAATAACAATGGCTGAACGCACTGTTGCCTATGCTTACTACGCCATTGGGGATTATTATATCGGTAAGATTGTAGCAGACTTCAAATGCATAATTTCCTATGGTTGTTACGCCCTCGCAAATAGTCGCAGATGCAAGATTGATGCAGCCATAAAAAGCATTGTTGCCTATTTTTGTCACTCCGCTTTCAACTGTAACGGATACAATTTTTGAACTATATGAAGAATACCAGGGGGCTTTTTCAGATGACCAATCTGCCATATCGCCTGTTCCTATAATGATCAACGTATAGTAATCGCTGCAATTTGGATAAGCGCGCAAATACGCCATTACACTACCGTCACCTGCGGCTGAAACATCCCATTTTTCAATATAATCAGTAATCTCTTCAATTACTCCACATTCACACTTTCCATCAACAAATGTATGCTCCTCGATTTTTGCGATTTCCTCGGTATAGGAATCACCGCATTCGCAGGTATAGGTCATTTCGCCAACTGTCATATGTGTTGGCTCGATTGTTACTTCACTTGTATAGGAGTGCTCATGTGACTGGCCAAATCCCCAAACAACAGGACGGTCATCCGGGTTCCATTCAGCCCAATCCCAACCCGTGGGCTGACTTTCAGCCTCACAGTAAATCGCTAATGATGTACATCCCATAAAAGCATACTCGCCAATAAATTCTACACTGTCTGGGATAAAAATGCTTATTAAGCTACTACAGCCTTCGAACGAAGAGGCGCCTATACTCGTAACTCCATCGTGTATTGTTATACTTGCAAGATTAACGCAAGAAGCAAACGCCTGATTATCTATGCTTGTTAAATTAATTGATAACTCTACACTTTTCAAGGATGTGCAACGATAGAAAGCGGATGCAGGTATTGTTGTTATACTGTCGGGTATCGTTATACTTTCAAGTCCGGAACACGAATAAAAAGCTCTTTCTGACATAGTTGTTACGCTGTCAGATATTGTTATACTTTTAAGATTCTTACATGTGCTAAACGCATAGCCGATGCTTGTTACACCATCAGGAATTACAAAAGACGTGTCTTCTTTACCTATTGCATACTGAATTAAGGTATCACAACTGTAATTGTATAAGTTTCCCGAAATTGACTTGTAGTTTTGGTTGTTCTCATCCACTGATATATTTGTTAAAGATGTGCAATTTTCAAATACACTGTATCCTATGCTTGTTACACTATCGGGAATGAAGATGCTAATCAAGCTACCGCATTTGTTAAATGCCCCTGTGCTTATAGCTATAACACCATCATGTATTTCGACTTCTGTTAGACTATGGCATTGGGAAAACATATTTTCACTTATAATTGTTACACCCTTTGGAATTGTTACACTTACAAGACCAGCTCCAGCAAAAGCACTATTACCTATGCTTGTTACGCCATCAGCAATTTCAATACTTGTTAAAGAACTACAATCAGCAAATGCAAAATGGCCAATAGTTGTTAAACTTTCAGGTAAAACCACCTCTGTTATACCATAGCATAAAAAGAATGCACGATCGCCTATGCTTGTTATGCCGTCATTAACAGTCACCTTACTAATTGCTGTACGATATCCGGACCACCACGGTGCAGCAGAAGATGATGACCAATCTTTCATTGCTCCTGTGCCTGAAATGGTCAAGGTGTAGCAGCCTTTGTTTGTCTCATCTTCATAGAGGTGAGCAATTACATTGTTGTCTTCACTTGCGGAAACATCCCAGGTTTCCACAGGGTCGGTGGCACTAACTGAAATTGCGAATAATACGGCCACCATAGCAATTAAGGTTAGTGCTAATAAAAATTTCTTTTTCATTTTTGTTCTCCTTCAAATATTATATTTATTTAAAAGTCATATTGCAAGGGCTAATGCCTTGTTTTATGGCTGAATTGCCTTGCTGATAAAAGGTAAAAATGCGCGCGTAGATATTATATTATACATTTGAATTTTAACACAATTGGTTGACAATGTCAAGTTTAGATACAAAAAAGGATGGCAAATACCATCCTCTTATAGCTTATATACGGCTTCGGAAAGGAGCTTGATTTCCCTTGCGTAGCCTTCGATATCGTTTGGGGTTTCCAGGCAAATTGGCAGATTTTTAACCACAGGGTGGGTTATAATCTTAATTATGCCATCTAAGGAAAGATTTCCCCCGCCTATTTTTTCGTGCCTATCCTTATGTGCGCCGAGCACGTTCTTTGAATCATTCAAATGAATAGCCTTTAATCTATCCAAACCAATAATGCTATCAAATTCATCAAGGACACCAAACACGTCCTCAGATATATTATAACCACCATCGTGAACGTGGCAGGTATCAAGACAGACCCCGACACGTGTCGATAATTCCACCTTTTCAATGATTTTTTGTATCTCCTCAAAGGTCTTTCCTATCTCTGTACCCTTGCCAGCCATAGTTTCAATCAAGACTGTTGTTTTTTCGCTTTCGGCAAGAATAGTATTTAAAGTATCAGCGGTTTTTTCAATTCCTATGTCAACGCCCTGGGAAACATGACAGCCCGGGTGAAAATTGTACAACGCCCCCGGTATTCTATCAAGCAGACGCACATCCTCTGCCATTACACGCTTTGTATAATCACGTATGCCCTCATCAGCGGCGCAGGGGTTAAAGGTGTATGGCGCGTGTGCGATTATTGGTGCAAAGTTGTTCTCCTTCATCAACTCTACAAGTGCATTAACATCCTCGTCTGTTGGTGGCTTGAATGAGCCGCCGCGTGGATTTCTTGTAAAGAACTGAAATGTATTGGCACCTATGGAAAGTGCTTCTTTTCCCATATGCTCATATCCCTTTGATACAGACAAATGGCAACCTAAATTAAGTTTCATTTTATACCTCTTTTTCTACAAGGATAGTTTTGAAATGTAACGGGCGAACGGTGTTCGCCCCTATATGTGTTTAATTTTCTCGTTTTTGTTGACCCTGTGGTTGAATTTCTACTGTAATTAGATTACAAAATCAAATTCAAAGTCATACATTGACACGCTGTCGCCATCCTTACAGCCAGCCTCTCTCAGCTTATCAATTACACCGCTTTTAAGAAGAACGCGCTGGAAGAACATCAGCGATTCTCTGTCCTCAAAGTTGACCTGGCCAACAAGATTGTACAACCATTCTCCCTCTACGACATATGTTCCCTTATCATCCTTTGTTATTGTTACAGCGTGGTCATCACCGTCATTCAAAATTGCATCCTCCGGTGCGTAATCAGACTCATAAATCGTAAGTGGCGGTAGCTCTTCAAGTATTTTGTCAATTTTTTCAACAAGCTCCTCTGTATTTTCACCTGTATATGCTGAGATGTACATAAGGTCCCAGCCGCGCTCCTTAACGTATGCTTCAAAAGCGTCAACATCTACCAATTCTCTATCCAAGGAATCCACCTTATTTGCCACGATTATGCGGGGACGTGTGGATAATTCAGAAGAAAACTTGGTTAATTCTTCATCAATTGTGATAATATCATCTATTGGATTTCTGCCCTCAATACAGGATATATCAACCAATTGTACAAGCAACCTGCATCTTTCAATATGTCTTAAAAATGCGTGACCTAAGCCCAAGCCCTCGCTTGCGCCTTCGATAAGTCCCGGGATATCTGCCATAACAAAGCCATGACCGTCCCTTACATTGACTACACCAAGGTTTGGAGATAATGTGGTGAAGTGATAATCTGCAATTTTAGGCTTAGCATCGCTGACTGCGGCAAGCAAGGAGGATTTTCCTGCACTGGGCAACCCAACCAAGCCAACGTCTGCAAGCATTTTAAGCTCCAACGTAAGCTCCCATTCCTGACCCTTTGTACCGCTTTTTGCAAACATTGGGATTTGACGTGTTGGAGTTGCAAAATGCTTGTTACCCCATCCGCCTCTGCCACCCTTGGCGCAAATCCAATCCTCGCAGCTTGACATATCCTTAAGTATTTTTCCGCTTTTTTCATCGCGGATTATTGTGCCCTCCGGCACCTTAACAATTATATCTGCTCCGTTTTTACCGTGGAACTTGGCACCTGCGCCGTCTCCACCGTTTTCAGCAACAAATTTCCTCTTGTACCTGAATGAAAGCAGGGTATTTGAGCCCTTATCAATAGTGAAAACTACATTACCGCCGTGCCCACCGTCTCCACCGTCCGGGCCTCCCTTGGCAACATATTTTTCGCGCCTGAAGGAAACACAACCGTTGCCGCCGTTTCCCGCTTTGACGTAAATTTTAACCTTATCTATAAACATCACAAGCTCCTTTCTGAAGAGCCATTATTCCTCTTCCTTCTCTTCTTTATCTATAAACTTTCTTTTGATTGCAAACAGCTCCTGAGTGTTGGTAAACTCCTTTGCCTCGGCAAATTTTTCCTGATTTTTAGTGCTTTTTTTAGCCTTTGGCACATGCACATAGCTTGTTCTTGTTGGAACCTTGCGTTTCGCCGCTTCTTTTAACGGCACATCCACAGATGCTGATGAAATATCAATATAATTTACCAAAACAAGCTCCTCTTCCCTCTCTATTTTAATGTAAGCAAAGGAAAGTGCTGTAATTGTGACAAATAAAAGGAATATTTTTTTGTCAATCCAAACATTTGCAAAAGCGCCAACAGAAAGCAATGCCAAAATCGAACACAGACCTGCACAACCGTTAACACGCCTGTACTCATTTTTTGCCTTTACGGAGTATGAAAGAGTTACCCTTACAAACATTATGGCCAAAGCTAAAAACATTAACGCACCTACAATGCCGTACTTAGCCAATATCTGAAGCGGCAAGCTGTCAATATAGCTTTTGCCAAAAGCATCAACCATAGAAACGCCTGCTATGTTAATTCCAAATGGATACTTGATTACATTAAGGAAATTGTCCTTAATGTATATGAATTCTCCCGGAATGGATATGCTTGACAAAGAGCCCCACGAAAAAATCTCATTAATTACTGAATCGGGTAATGCAAAGTATAATACAGGAACAGCAATTAACACAAAAAACAGCAAGTAAATTGCACGTTTTTTGAAGAAAACAAAAATCAACAATACTCCAACAATCAAGCCAAGCAAGCCTGCAGGAGATTCCGTAAGCACAAGAGCGACAATAAATAAAGCTGACATTAAAAATCCGCCGAACTTTGTTGCGTCACTCTTTTCGGAAATCATATGGACGAGGGCGAATGGAATTGCAACAACTATAAAGTGTGCAAGCACCTTTGAGCTTTCAAAGGTTGCAGCAATTTCACTGTTAAGAGGGAAAACCTTTTGCAAAACGTCAAAGCTTTCCGCCACCTTGCCCATAATTGCTTGTATAATAGCAATTATTGAAACAATTAAGGATGAGGTTGTGAAGGCAACCACGCTTCTCCTGAAATACTCCTTTGAATAAATCAAGTTAGCAAAAAGGAAATAGGAAAGCATAATTGTTAAATTTATTGCTACGTCTCCAAGAGATGACAACGGATTTTTATAATTAATTCCTGTTACAGTGATAATTAAAATCGTTGCACTTATCCATAAATCAAAGTACTCAAACTTGAATATTCTTTTACCTAAGGACACCTTAATCATATAGCAAACAAAGGTATAGGCAACGCAAATACAGGTTATACCGATATGGATAAACGGTAAAAGCAAAATGGAAACAACAACACCAACCTCCGGCGTGCGGAGTGTAGAATATGCCAGCACAAGAGCCAAAATAATCAAAAGTGTATTAGTAGGCAAAACAAAGTAAGACGCAACACCCAAGCTTGCACCGATTAAAAAGGAAAAGGTTGCAAAGTTAACCTTACCCTTTTCAGCTGCTACCCTGAAGCCCTCTCTATCCATACCCAAAAAATCAAAGAGTATAGAGCAAAACAGCTTGCTTGTCAAAACATTTGCCGCCAAGGAGCGGGATGAGAACAAAAGAGGTATAGAGGCAACACATATAGCCGCACCAAGCACAAACATGTCAAATGTAACGTTTATGAACAAAATCATATCATTTATCGGGTACAAAACCGTAACTACCGCACCTGACATAAACATCATTATTCCGTAATCGCGCAATGGCACACGCATCAAAAACTGTACGATTTTCGGCACGCAGTTAATAAGCCTGTTTTTTTCGACAAAGGAAGCAAAGCCCTTTCCGTTTGTATGTCTTGTTTCCTTTACTATTCTTTCAAATCTATCATTCGCCTTGTCATAAGAGGTGAAAAAGCGACCGATAAAGCTCCTTTGCAATACCGTAAGAAGCCATATTAGAAATCTGTCAAAAACCGATTTTTTTCTTTGTCTGTTTTCCAAGTTATCACATCCATCTATGTATTAGTATTAGTATTAGTTTTATTTTTTTTCTTTTTCTTTTCCAGCTTTTCAAGCTCCGCCTTAAGCTCCTGCACATACTTTTCATATAGGTCAGGGCGGCGCTCCTTTGTGAGCGCGAGCGACTGCTCCCAGCGCCAGAGTCCGATCTCACCGTGGTTGCCCGAGAGGAGTATCTCAGGCACCTCGCGGCCCTCGTACTCGGCCGGCCGTGAATATTGCGGATATTCGAGCAGGCCGGAATAGATGGATTCGTCGAGGGCGGATTCCTCGCTCGAAAGCACGCCGTCTATGAACCTCGATACGGTATCGATGAGGACCATTGCCGGAAGCTCGCCGCCGGTGAGCACGTAGTCGCCTATGGACACCTCGCGCACTCCGAGCATTTCGAGCGCGCGCTGATCCA
>SVRE01000098.1 GCA_015065005.1 Oscillospiraceae bacterium | reverse complement strand
CTGCCTTTCGTAAACGTGCATTCTTGTAACCTTTTCATAAACCTCCGTAATTTTGGGAAGATTGGAAAAGTCAAGACCCGGGTCAATACCCTGTGAATACATATTAAGGGCTAAGGTAATAATGTCCACATTACCTGTTCTCTCTCCGTTGCCGAAAAGCGTACCCTCAATACGGTCACCGCCAGCCAAAAGACCCATTTCGCTGTCTGCAACTGCACAGCCACGGTCATTATGGGGATGAAGTGAAATTATTATATTTTCTCTGTTCTTTAAATTCTTGCACATATATTCAACCTGGTTTGCGTACACGTGTGGCATAGAATGTGACACGGTAACGGGCAGGTTGATAATAACCTTGTCATCAGGTGTTGGGTTCCAGATTGAAATTACCTCATTACAAATTTCAGCAGCAAACTCCGGCTCAGTACCCGTAAAGCTCTCAGGAGAATACTCAAAGGTAATCTTGCCCTTTGCTTTAGCCTTATATTTGTTGCAAAGGTTAGCGCCGAATTTGGCAATTTCAATAATTTCCGCCTTGCTCTTTTTAAACACCTGCTCACGCTGAGCAACGGATGTTGAATTATATAGGTGAACAACTGCGTGCTTTGCCCCGTCTATCGCCTCAAAGGTTTTTGCAATAATATGCTCCCTTGACTGTGTAAGCACCTGGATGGTTACATCATCGGGAATAAGATTTTCCTCAATGAGCTTACGGCAAAATTCATATTCCGTTTCAGAAGCGGCAGGGAAGCCGATTTCAATTTCCTTAAAGCCCACTTGACAAAGAAGCTTAAAAAACTCAAGTTTTTCGGAGAGGCTCATAGGGATTATCAACGCTTGGTTACCGTCACGCAAATCCACGCTGCACCAAATAGGGGGATTTGTGATGGAATCCTTTTTTACCCAATCCATTGTTACACCCTGTGGGGTGAAGAATTGCTTAGAGTATTTTTCACAGTTTTTCATTGTTTTTCCTTTCTTTTGGGATAAATTGTTACGTCAAAAATAAAAATAGCCTCTTTCATACATAAGCCGCAAAATGCCTATGCATAAAGAGACGAAGTTATTCTCCGTGGTACCACTCTAAATTGACGAAACACGCCCACTCATTTTCTGTCTATCAACAGAATTGCCCTGTAACGGGAGCCCCCGACTAAGCCTACTTGATTCGGTTAGCAGCTCCGGGATGAGTTAACCCTACTTTTCATACTGCCTCGCACCGCCCGACAGCTCTCTTAAATGATAGGTAAGATATTGTTCCCTTCAATGCCTTTAAATAATATATTTAGTATTTTATTATATTTATTCATATTTGTCAATAGTTTTTTGCAAAAAAATTCAATAAATTTTAGCAATTTAAAGCGATAAAGCATACTAATATAAAAAAACGGGCAAAAATGCCCGTTTTTACTGTATTATTCCGCCTTTTCAAGTCCTAAACCAACCAGCACATCAAGCAGCTCATCATATGTAAGTCCACCCTCGTGCTTATACTGAATTATGCCGTTTTTGTCAAGAATTACCGTGTATGGATACAGGCTTGAGCCGCCCAGCGCCTTAAAATACGCCTCTCCCCCATATTCATTCTTCGGATCTATTAAAAAGTCCTTCAAGAATATCATCTCTGTTTCGGAATAATTTTCAAGCACGTATTCACTTGCGTCCCTATAGTCCTGGTATGAGTGAACGGCGTAAATTGTTAACTGCTCCTTATAATCCGTTGCTATTTTGTTAAAATCAACAAGCTCCTTTTTACAAGGGGTGCACCAGGTGCCCCAGAAATTGATTATTGTAAATTTACCTACGTTTTTGCTTGGGTCAAGGGCGGTATCGCGGGAGCCGTTTCCGTCAAAAACCTCAAGCTCAAAGCTTGGGCAAAGATCCCCGATTTCATCCCCGTCCTTCATACCCAATCTTTCAGCGAAAATATCGGTGATTGATTTATAGGTAGCCGCCTTCTCTGTCACCTTGGCAAAATGTGTAATTGCGCCCTCAACCTGTGCGTAAAGTACATTTTCATAAATGTACGCCTCTCCCAAATGCTCAACCAAGGATTTTGCGCTTGTAAGCGCCTCACCTTCGCTAACTCCCATTTCCATATAGTACTCTTTATAGTAGCTTATAAGTGATGATTTTTCATTTGTCAGCATTTCATCGGTAATTTCAATTTTCTCTGCCTGTGCTAAAGCATAATATACCAAATTTTTCTTGATTTGGCTCTTGATATACTCTTCTCTCGTTTGGCCGTAATTCCTGTCCAGATATTCATCAAGAGTGATTTTATATTGGCTTTCAAAGTCCGCCTCCATATCCTTCAGCTGCTTTTGGAGCTGTTCATACTCCTTTTGAGGATACGAAATTACGGTTGAGTTATCGCTGATATAGGTCAAAAGCTCATTTAATATAATTTCGTTCTTTAAGCTGTTTTCATAATCAACTGTGTTTGTGTAATCGGGAAAATATGTGCTTACATAATTATTTGAGTAAACAGGCGGCTCGTAAATTGCATTCAAAATTATTTCAAAAATCACTTTTTGGCCTGCCAGGTCACTTTGGTGATAGTCCTGTGGGAGAGTAACGTATATTTCCTTGATTTCATCAATTTCCATCCCAACTATGCCCTTTTCAAATTCCTCAAGGGACAAGTGAGCACCAAGGTAAACACCGTAGCTGTCACTTTCGTTAAACACAACAGGACGGCCATCCTTATAAAGAATTTCTCCGTTTTCATCAATGCGGTAGCCTATGTAGGTTACGTTAACAACGTCACCCTGCATACAAATTGTTCTTTTGGATTTTTGGGCGTTTTGCATAACACCCTCATCTATCATTTGCTGAATTCCGTCAAGCTCTATTGTAATTTCGTGATTCTTATAGCTTGGCAAGGTTATATATTCCTTCATATCGTATTGGTATGAAAGGTCAGGGGTTGAGTCCTCTTTACCGCTGCTGCCGCTTGTGCCAGAGCTGCCTGTACTGCCCGGGGTTTCCGTATCGCCGCAGGAAATAAGAGCGCCAAG
>SVRE01000097.1 GCA_015065005.1 Oscillospiraceae bacterium | reverse complement strand
GTTTTCCCGGCACATATAGCTGTCAAAACGGTTTAAAAGCAATTCTATCGCCTGCTTGTCTATAACGCTTGCATCCCCTGTGTGCATATAGTGGTCATAAACCCACCAGGGGTAAATCAAGCTATATGTTGTGTGGAAAAGGCGCCCGTTTTGCACCCTTAAAATCCTGCTTGTGCGCTTTATGTCCCATTCTGCCAGGGTACAGTCCCCTAAGGACAAATATTCAATCAGAGCTTGAATATAATAATCTCCTGTGCAGGCAAGTGGCTCTTGGTGTGTGGGAGAGTCAAGGTGCATGGATTGGCGACATATTTTCAAGGTGTGCATACAAACGTCATACAACTTATTTATAAAGCTGTCGGAGGAAACAAATTTGCCCTCCTCATACACGGGGTAGTGTATATAATCAATATATACCTCCTCCAGGCACACAGGGCTATCCCCATTGTTTACTATTTCGATTTCTATCTGACCTATGCTCCTCATCCTTGGGGAAAAATGATGCACCGCCCTATCGGTTACTATTGTTTCCTCAATACGGCCTGCGTCCCCCTCCTCAGTGCTTATCATTTTAACGGTACATTCACCGTCACATTTTATGAAAAGGTTGGGGTAGGCAGAGTAAATTTTATCAAAAAGCAGACACGTCTTGCCACTTTTTTTGCCTTCCACCCTTAATTTTGTAAAATTAAGAGGTGAAATTTTCTCCTCATCAAGCAAGGCAACGGGGGATTTTTCAAGGTTAAAGGTCTTTTCTATAAACTTTGCTTTACAATACGGCTCCTCTTTTTCCGTATAATCGGTAAACAGCACATCCTTCCTTTCGCTAAGGAGACGCACGTCCCAATTTTCATCCGTTTCGCACCTTGTAATGTCCAAGGAATTAACGCGTAGCCACAAGCCCGAATGACCGAAATCATACTCGTTCAGCACCGTTGGCACAGAGGTAACAAGAACCTTTATTTCTATATCCCCCTTATAATCAAGGGAGTATGTGTCAAAATAAGGCTCCTCTATCTTACCAAAATTAACATAATCTCCGCAGGCGCTTGTAGGGCCCCTGCCAATGTAATTTCCGTTTACAAAAAGCATATAACGTGCAAGGGCGCATATTTCAATTTCTATTGGCTGGTCCGCTTGAATTACCCTTTTAAATTCCACAACGGAAAATTTTCCGCTTTGATATTCGGGATAATGCTTTGGGTCAAGCCAAATAAATTTTTTATCTATTCTCATGCTTCTTGCTTTTCTTGCGCGGGGTTCGGCTCAGCAGCTGCCTTTTTACTCTCCTCCAGTGCCAAGTCGCCTTCCTTTATTAATTTCAACTTTTTTAATAAGTATGTCAAGCCAATGGAAATTGCGGCAGGCAATACAATGCACAAAAGGACAAGCCCTGTCCACATTAAAGCGGGGTTCTGGTTTGGCTCAGTAATAACGCCGATAGGACCAACAAGACCGCAAGTACCCATACCTGCCGAAACGCCCTGACACTTCAGCTTGAACACAAGGGTGGAAAGAGGGCCGCAAATTGCGCCTGCCACTGTTGGGGGTATCCAGATTATTGGGTTTTTGCAAATATTACCCATTTGGAGCATACTTGTGCCTAAGCCCTGTGAAATAAGGCCGCCAACACCGTTTTCCTTAAAACTCATAGCGGCAAAGCCCACCATTTGCGCGCAACAACCAACAACAGCTGCACCGCCCGCTAACAAAAAGCCTTCCTCTGTACCGTTGGAAACAGCGACAAGATATGCTGAGGGTGAAAATATCATAGCGCAGATTGCGGCGCTGGAAATAGGCAATGTCAAAATCATACCCACAACAACAGCAACGATTATACCCATCAAAAGCGGCTGGAAGGTTGTGGCTGCGGCAATAAACACACCCAAGTAATACATTACGTATGCAACAAGAGGGCAAAGGAGCCAGGAAGCGGCAAAGCCCACAAGAAGGGTTACAATTGGGGTTACAAGAATATCAACCTTTGTTTTCTTTGAAACAAATTTAGCAACCTCACAGGCGATAATTACCGCAAAGAACGCACCTGCAGGTCCTGCGCTGTAAAACACGTCTGTCGGGTTGATTTTGGCGCTTACCGCCCATGCTTCAATTGCACCGCCACTTATAATAGCGCCGATTGCGTTACCCATTGAGCCAACAACGGCGCAGGATAAAACAACAAGCATATCTGCCTTTAATGCAATAGCTATTGCAACGCCGATTGCCATGCCCGTAGCACCTGAGGCAAAGCCGGCTATACTAACCAAGAAGTCAATTCCTGCATACTGTCCTATTGTTTTTAGTATTGTACCAATGAGCAGTGTGGCAAACAAGCCCTGTGCCATAGCGCCCATGGCGGTTACAAAATACTTTTTCAAATATTCTCTTACCATAGTTTTTCTCCTTAAAATTAAAATTAAGTAAATTATATTCCTCTTTAAAAAATTTGTCAATACAATGGTTGAAAATTTTGTCATGCTATGCCATTTTTGGATGGAAAAGGAGATTTTTACATTCTGATATGCCCTTAAAGATATAGCCGCTTTTCATTTTGATTTTGCGATTTCGGTTTTTGTAAGCTATTTGGAGTTTGCTTCACTATGGAGCGGTTTTCGTTGTACAACAAAAGGAGTACGGCAATTTTCTCTGTTGTTCTTAACGGAGAATTGGGTATCACAAATCGGCAGAGAACTTGTTTTCTCTGCCGATTTGTGTTATAATGGGGCTAACGAAAAGCCTCCCTCCGAGAGGGAGGGGGACCGCCGTAGGGTTCCCTAACCGAGGAACAAGGTTAAGGGGTTCTGACGTAGCGGTGGAAGGAGCCTGCGTGACTTTAGGGTTGTATCAACTTTCTTGTTACGCACTCTCCCTCAGTCACCTTCGGTGACAGCTCCCTCCCGTAGGGAGCCTTTGGGTGCGCGCAACCTTAGGGGTATGGGCATAGCCCTGTGCATTTGTTAAATAAATGCGAAACTTGCAACAAAAACAGAAGAGAGAGTAACGCGGTTACAAAATTCCGTGAAGCTCTCTCTTTTTCTGCTTTTTTAGT
>SVRE01000044.1 GCA_015065005.1 Oscillospiraceae bacterium | reverse complement strand
TTGTAACAAGACAATTTTTTCAATTTTGGCGGGGAGAGTGTACGATTTTGGCGGTTTTAAGATAATTTAACCAACAAAAAATCCAAAAAACATCTAAATGGCGGGCAAAATGCTCGCCTTTTATTAAATTATTATTTAAAATAAATAAAAAACTCTTGGCAAGACGAAAAATATGTGTTATACTAAATCTGTATTCACATTTTGTGAGTTATGTTGAATTTAGGAGCATTTTAATATGGAATGGATTAAGCATATTCTTAGGCTTTTTACAGTTTTTGATTTTTTTGACTTTTTAGATATTATACTTTTAACAGCCGTGATTTTCAGCGTTTATCAGTTCATTAAGGAAAGGCGTGCCGGCAAACTCGCACTTGGCGTGGGATTGTTATTTATTTTCTTGATTGTTTGTGAGATTTTGAATTTACATGCAATCCAATATATTCTTAGTAACCTGTTTCGTTCAGGCATTGTTGTTTTGGCTATTATTTTCCAGCCGGAGCTTCGTTCAGCGCTTGAAAAAATGGGTGATACATCTATCAAGGGAATTAAAAACATCAGTGACCAAAGAAATGGGACGCTTACAGGTGCTTTGATAGAAGAATTTACTGAAGCGGTTTTCGATCTTGCCAAGACAAAAACAGGTGCTTTAATCGTATTTGAGAGAAATACAAAGCTTGGTGAAATTATTTTAACGGGTACTGTTGTTAATGCTCAGTTCAGCGGTAATTTGCTTAAGAGTATTTTCTTCAACAAAGCGCCGTTACATGACGGTGCGGTTATCATAAGGGCGAACCGCATACACTCTGCTGCTTGTATTTTACCACTTGAGTCAGATAGAGATTTGTTTAAGGATTTAGGTACAAGGCACAGGGCTGCTATTGGTATTAGTGAAATCAGTGACTGTGTAGCTGTTGTTGTTTCTGAGGAAACAGGAATTGTTTCAATAGCGCACGAGGGAAATATATATAGAAACTTTACTAAAACCTCTATGAAGAGCACTCTTCAGGAATATTTGATTAAAGGCTCAAATGACCAAAAGAAGAGATTTGCCTCAAAAGCAAAAAATAATTCCAAAAACGACTAAGGAGAGTTTATGGATAAGTTTACAAAAACAACTGAAATAGACATTTCCAACCTTAGCTTAATGGAGGAGGAAACACCTCAAAAAAGCAAGATTGGAAAGGTAATTGCTATAATTATATCATTGCTTTTAGCTGTTTCTGTTTGGGTTTATGTAGCTGAAACAGACCAGACAAGCGTTGAAAAAGAATTTGACGGTGTAGCAGTTACAGTGATCAATAATAACGAAAAATTTAATATTACTGCTGATAATGTGTCTGTTGTACTTGTTGGTACCAACAGTCAGCTTGTAGATCTGAAGGCATCAGATATAGTTGTTATAATCGATGCTGAGAAAGTCACAAAGGTGGGGGATTATTCAATTTTCGCACATGAGGTATATATTGATGAGAATACCTCTGTGAAGGTAAAAAATCCGCAATCTGTAAATGTGTATATACACGTTAAGGCTGAAAAATGAAGATTTTAGTTGAGCAGATAATAACCCCATATACATCAACTGATGATGAAGTGTTTGATATTGCAAGGGCACGTATTAAGAAAACGCGTGCCCTTTCAATTTCCGGTAAAATGTATATCTACAAAAGCTCGGTAGATGCAAGGCATAAGGAAAATATAAAGCTGGTTTCAACGGTTTGTGCCGAGGTTGAGCCCTTAAAGCAAAGGGCGAATTTGTATTTATCGAAATTTGGCATAAAGACTTTTTGTGAAGAAAGTGTTGAGTTTAACCTTGTTGGTGAAATGCCAAAGCAGCCGCCAATAGTTGTTGGATTTGGACCTTGCGGTATGTTTTGTGCCCTTGGGCTTGCGCGCGCCGGCTTAAAGCCGATTGTTATTGAGCGTGGCGGTGACGTTGACTCAAGAGTTTTAGCGGTTGAGAAATTTTATGCTACAAAAGTTCTTTCAGTTGATACAAATATTCAATTTGGTGCAGGAGGGGCAGGTACCTTTTCTGACGGTAAATTGACAACGGGAATTAATGACCCGAAATGCTCCTATGTGTTGAAAACACTTTGTGAGTTTGGTGCGCCATCGGATATTTTATATAAAGCTAAGCCACACATTGGTACAGACCTGTTAAGAGGAATTATAAAGAATATTGCTATTGAAATTGAACGCTTAGGCGGCAAAATTTATTACAATACCAAGCTTATTTCTTTTGAAAACGGTGTTGCTTTAACCACCAACGGTGCATTTGCATACTCATCACTTATTTTAGCTATTGGACACAGTGCGAGGGACACATACTCGTATTTGCTTTCAAAAGGTGTCGCAATTGAGCCAAAGCCTTTTTCTGTCGGTGTCAGAGTTGAGCATTTACAAGAGGATATAAACCTTGCTTTGTATGGAGAAAGTGCGTTAAATCCACGCTTGGGTGCCGCCAGCTATAATGTTTCTCACAGGGAAAACGGCAGGGGCGTTTATTCCTTCTGTATGTGCCCGGGTGGAGAGGTTGTCGCAGCCCAGAGTGAGGAAAATTCCATTGTGGTTAACGGTATGAGCTGTTATGCACGTGACGGTAAAAATGCTAATTCTGCAATTGCGGTTCAGATTAATAGAGAGGACTATGGAAGCACGCCGATTAAAGCAATAGATTTTCAAAGAGATTTGGAAAAAAAGGCGTTTCTGGTTGCAGGGTCAACCTATCGCGCACCGATACAAACATTAGGTGATTTTTACGAAGAAAAGGCGATAAATGAGCCAAAGAGAATAGAACCAACATATATGGGCGGTTACACAGAAATTTGTGATTTGAATAAAGTTTTACCTAAGGTTGTTTGTGACTATCTTAAACTGGGCTTTGAAAAATTCGGCAGAAAAATTAAAGGCTTTAACGCAAAAGACGTTCCTTTGACGGGTGTGGAAACAAGAACATCAGCGCCAATACGGATTTTGCGTACTGAGAATTACAATATGTTAACAGACGAAAATGTTTATCCTGGTGGCGAGGGTGCAGGATATGCCGGCGGAATAATGAGCGCATCTGTTGATGGAATAAATATTGCACTTGCAATTTTAAAAAGGAATATATGATTAAGACAAAAGATAAAAAATGGAGTATTAAAAGCGATCCTGATAATGATCAGTTGGTTGATGAGATTTCTATTAGCTTAGGCATTTCACACCCTTTGGCATCCATAATTGTTAATAGGGGATATAAAACTGAGGCGCAAGCGGAAGCTTTTATTAAAAAGAGCCAGGAGATTCTGCACGATCCATTTCTTTTAAACGATATGGAAAAAGCGGTTGACAGAATTCTTTTGGCATTGAACAAGAAAGAAAAAATTACTATATACGGTGACTATGATGTGGATGGAGTAACATCAGTCAGCATTTTACATCTATATTTGGAAAGTATAGGTGCCGTGGTTGATTATTACATACCTTGCCGTAAGGGTGAGGGATATGGTGTTTCTTGTGATGCTATTAACAAAATCAAGAAAAACGGAACAAATCTTATTATCACGGTAGATACAGGCGTTACCGCTGTTGCAGAGACACAGTATGCCCGTGATATCGGAATAGATATGGTTATCACAGATCACCACGAATGTACGGATGAGCTACCGAATGCTATAGCTGTAATTAATCCAAAAAGGCGTGACACAACCTATCCATTTCCTAATTTGGCTGGCGTTGGAGTAGCTTTCAAGCTTTTGTGCGCTATTGAGCAAAAATATTCTGGGTGTTCGCTTATAGAGGCTGTGAGAAGAATTGCTTACGAATATTCAGACCTTACCGCTATTGGAACAATTGCTGATGTTATGCCGGTTATTGATGAAAACCGTATATTGATTTCTTTAGGATTGAGCAGAGCAGAGATAACTGATAAAATTGGCTTGGCAACCTTGATAAACAATTGCAGAAACGGTGAGGGCAAGGTCGTATCAAAGTATAAGCAGAAAAAGAAGCTATCTTCTGGCTTTGTTGGCTTTACCTTGGCACCGAGAATTAATGCAGCTGGCAGAATAAGCTCCGCTTCTATAGCTGTTGATTTGTTTTTGGCTAAGGATGAAAAGGTTGCTAATGACTATTCTTTGCAGCTGTGTGAGATAAACAGAGAAAGACAGGCAACTGAAAATAAAATAGCTGATGAGGCATATGAATACGTAGAGAATAACGGCTTGGCTGATAGCAGTATGATCATTCTTGACAACTGTCAGTGGCATCACGGCGTTATTGGAATTGTGTCATCAAGAGTGACTGACAGATATTGTGTTCCCTCTATCCTTATTTCCTTTGAGGGAAATGAAAATCCAAATGACCAAGAAGCGGTTGGCAAGGGTTCAGGAAGAAGCGTAAACGGTATGAACCTTGTGGAAGCCTTGACAAGCTGCTCTGATTTGCTTGAAAAATTTGGCGGTCACGAATTGGCTGCCGGATTAAGCATTAAAAGAAAGAATTTACCTGAATTCAGAAGACGTATGGAGGAATATGCAAAAAAATGCTTTGATGGTATAGATGCTGAACAGGTTTTGACCATTGATTGTGAGCTTGAAAGTAAAGACATCAGTATCAATTTTGCAGAGGAGCTTTGTTTGCTTGAACCGTATGGCGTTTCAAACCCTACTCCGGTGTTTTCTTTGAGAAATGCTGTTATTAGTGATATAACTCCTGTTGGATTGAATAGACACCTTAAGTTGAGTATCGTTAAGGATAACCAGGTTTTTGTTGCTATGCTTTTTTCAACTACGCCGCAGGAGTTTGGCTTGTCAGTAGGGGATGAGGTTGATTTGGCTTTTTGCCTTGATGTTAATGAGTTTAACGGTGTTTCAAGTGCACAAATAAGCATTAAGGACATTCGCCCAAGCGAAAGAACAATTCACTTTGAAAGAATTAATGAAGAGATTTTTGAATCAGTAAAAAGTGGTGAATCTACCCTTGATACAGAATTTATTATTCCGTCAAGAGATGATTTTGCAAAGGTTTACAATTTTCTACTGTCCGCTACCAGAATCGGCAAGGAAACCTATCGTATATCAAGGCTTTTGTCCGATATACTCAAAGCTGATGCTAATTCCAAAATCAATTACGTAAAATTGAAATTCATAATTAAGGTGTTTAGAGAGCTGAATATAGTAGCTATTGAAGAGCTTGATAATGTTACATTTGCGTTTCGCATCGTTTTTTCTAAAAGTAAAACGAGCCTTGATAAATCAAACATTTTGAAAAAGCTTAAATCTATGTATCCAAAAAACAGGGGATGACTATGGAAGAGGAAAAATATTTAGAAATACAGCCGTTGTTAGAGATTATCAACAAAACAGGCAGAAGCTATGATATTGATAAAATCAAGCAAGCTTTTATATATGCAAAAGATATGCATGATGGCCAGCTGAGATTAAGCGGTGAGCCATATATTATGCATCCTGTCAATGTTGCTGAAATTGTTGCAGGCTTGGGCCTGGATACTGACTCAATTTGTGCGGCTTTTCTGCATGATACGGTTGAGGACTGTCCCGATAAAACAGATTTAACAGAGATAACCAGGCTTTTTGGCTCTGATGTTGCGTTGCTTGTTGACGGCGTAACGAAAATTAAATCAATCAACATTGAGGACAAGGAAGAGGCGCAAATTGAAAGCATTAGAAAAATGCTTCTTGCTATGTCCAAGGATATTAGGGTTATTTTCATTAAGCTTTGTGACAGAGTTCACAACATGCGTACCCTATACGTAAAAAAGGACGCAAAGAGAAGAGCAACTGCACTTGAAACCATGCACGTTTATGCTCCTTTGGCACACCGTCTCGGTATGCAAAAGCTTAAGCAAGAGCTTGAATCGTATGCACTGCAATACCTTGACCCATTTGGATATGATGAGGTTAAGGGTCATATTGATGAAAAATATGGCATGAACGTCAATTTCATTGAGAACGTAAAAAAACAAGTGTCGGAAATGCTGAAGTCGATTAATATTAACTTTTCTCTTGGCGGACGTGTAAAAACTGTCTATAGTGTTTACCGCAAAATGTACAATCAAAACAAAAGCTTTGATGAAATTTATGACTTTTATGCATTGAGAATTATTGTTGATACAGAGCTTGAATGCTATACGGTTCTTGGGCTGATACACGAAATGTTTAAGTCGGTTCCGGGCAGATTTAAAGACTATATTTCCACGCCGAAGCCAAACATGTATCAATCATTGCATACAACAGTTATTGGTAAGGACGGTATTCCCTTTGAGGTGCAAATAAGAACAAGGAAGATGCACCAGATTGCGGAATACGGTATTGCAGCACACTGGAAATATAAAAGCGGTGAGAAGTCAAGCAGCGAAATTGATGATAAGCTTGATTGGATATCCAAGCTTATCGACATAGAGAACGAGGCAATAGATGCTGAGGACTTTATGCATGCGTTTAAAATTGATATTTTCCACGATGAAACCTTCGTGTTTACTCCAAAGGGCGATGTAATCACGCTTCCTAAGGGGGCTACGTTGATTGACTTTGCATATACAATTCATACCGGTGTTGGAAATAAAATGGTTGGTGCTAAGATCAATGGCAGAATAGCGCCGATTGACAGCGAGCCGAAAAACGGTGATATTGTTGAAATTATTACATCCAACATTTCCAAAGGACCAAGTCGAGATTGGCTTAACATCGTAAAAACAGGCGAGGCTCGCAATAAAATCAGACAGTGGTTCAAAAAGGAAAAGCGTGCAGAAAACATTATTGTCGGAAAGACAATGATAGAGAAAGAATTTACACGCTTGAAGCGTAATTGCACAGAAGAGGAAAGAACAGTAATAATTTCCAATGTTGTTAAGCGCTTCAATATGAGCGAAATTGATGACTTCTATAATGCCTTAGGCTACGGCGGATTAGCAATTTCTAAGGTTGCTACCAAAATTAAGGATGAGTACGAAAAGGTATTTAAAGATAAGGAAATAAAAGAGATACCGTTTTCTTTTGTTGAGCAAAGCACATCTAAGAAAAAGAAAAAATCAACCGGCGGTGTTATTGTTGACGGTGAGGACGGTTGCGTTGTTAAATTCGCTAAATGCTGTAATCCGTTACCGGGTGAGCATATTATCGGATTTATCACAAAGGGCTACGGAATTTCTATTCATAAGGCAGATTGTCCAAATGTAAAGAATGCGTATTCCCATGAAGAAAATGCTACTCGCTTTGTAAAAGCAGAGTGGGATACCCCGTCAAGCGGTTCTTACAAATCTGCTTATGATTCTTCAATTCAAATACTCGTTACTAACAGAATGGCAATTCTTGCCGAAATATCAATGGCTTTATCTGAAATGAAGGTCGATATTGTGTCGATAAGCACTAAAAATGTTGAAGATACTACAATTATCAGTATGACCATTTCTTGCCGTGATATCGGTCACTTTAATTCCATTCTTTCACGTATAAGAGGAATTAAGGATGTAATAAGAGTAACGAGAGTAATGGGCACAAGATAACTGCATAAGGAGCATAAATACAATGAGGTTGAAACTGGAAGGAAAAATTAATAGCTTATACGTACAATCTCTTTGTATGATGTTTTTCCGAGGAGAGAAATTCCCCTTGAATGAAGAAAATCCAAAGGCGGAGCTTTATGTAAAGGCTATCGATGAGAAAGAGGGCGTTAGCTGTGTTGCAGAGCTGATATGTGACAGCAAAGCTGTGACAAGTCAGCATTTTGAAGCGTTTAATGCAAATGATAAATATGAGCGCACATCAAAAATGGCAATAGGACATGCTGTTTTTGATGCTTGCGTAAGGTTGACGGGATATTTACCACCCTGGGGACTTTTAACAGGAATTAGACCGTCTGTTGTTGCTGATGAGCTAATAAGCAAATACGGTGAAACGAAAGCAATCGAAATTTTACAAAATAAATATCTTTTATCGAGTGATAAAGCCAAATTGGCGGTTACGGTTGCTAAAAATGAAAAGCTACTCTTAGATAGCTTTGATACATCAGACTGTAGCATTTATATTTCAATTCCATTTTGTCCTACAAGATGTACATACTGCTCATTTATTTCTTACGCAACAAAAAAGCTCTTTGAGCTAATACCACAGTACATTGATAGAATTATTGAAGAAACAAAGGATACGTTCCAATTGATAAAGCGCCTCGGTCTTCGCGTTTCCACAATATACATAGGTGGTGGAACGCCAACCACGTTGTCACCGCAGCAGCTTGAAAGGTTACTCTCAACAGTTAAAGCATGCTTAGGCGATAATGAATTGGCGGAATTTACCGTGGAGGGTGGAAGGCCTGACACTATTACCGAGGAAAAGCTATCTGTTTTAAAAAAATATGGCGTTGACCGTATAAGTGTAAATCCCCAATCCTTAAATGATGAGGTTTTGCAAAAAATAGGCAGGAAGCATAGCGTAAAGGATTTTTATGATGCATACGACTTGGTGTCAAAAAGCGGAATAAATGTAGTAAATACCGACCTTATAGCAGGTCTTGACGGAGATAGTCTTGAAAGCTTTAAAGAAACTGTTGACAAAATAATAGAGCTTAACCCTGAAAACGTTACAGTTCATTCCTTTTCTGTTAAAAAATCAGCACAGATATTAAAGGATAACAGCGATATTTACAATTCTGACGGCGGTTATGCTGATGCAAGCGTAAATTATGCTTATCAAAGGTTGACTGGGTCAGGATATATTCCATATTATATGTACCGTCAAAAGAACACGGTATCTGACCTTGAAAATGTTGGCTATGCAAAAAAAGGAACATTTGGAGCCTATAATGTTCTTATGATGGGGGATGGGCACACGGTTTTTGGAATAGGCGCTGGTGCCACAACTAAATTAGTGAAAAAAACAAATGGAAAAACAGAGATATTAAGAATATTTTCACCAAAATATCCATATGAATATTTGCAGGACAACCAAAGCAATATGCAAAAGATAATTGACTTTCTGAAAGGAGGGTCAAGCATTGATAATTATTAATAAAACATTTAAAAACGAGCAGGAAAAAATTGATTTTGTAAATGAATGTGAAAGGGATTTTGAAAAAAGGCTTGATGATGCTGCAAAGCGTATTGTAAACAGCGGCATTATAAATATTCTTTTATCAGGTCCTACCTGCTCGGGAAAAACAACAACTGCCAATAAAATTATTGAAGATTACCATAATGCCGGTCAAGAGGTAACTGTAATTTCCTTGGATGACTTTTTCTACGAGAGAAATGATGCAAGAATGGTTAAGGAAAATGAAAAAATTGACTACGATTCAGCAGACGTTCTTGACTTGGAGCTGCTTAGCAGTTGTATTAAAAATGCAAAAACAGGAAATAATATAAGGGTTCCTATATTTGATTTTGTTTCTCAGTCAAGGGTAGGCTATAATTCTCACTATATCACAGAGAATGAGTCGGTTCTTTTCGAGGGAATACAGGCTGTGTATCCGGAGGTAACATCATTGTTCGAGGATGAATTCCTTGGCATATTCATAAATGTTAATGAGGATGTATGTGTTAACGGCAGCGTTTTTTCAAGAGATGAAATCAGGCTTATAAGACGCTTGGTCCGCGATAGAAAATTTCGCGGTGCAAGTGCCGATTTTACCTTTTATCTTTGGGAAACTGTGCGCGAAAATGAAGACAAAAACATTTATCCAAACAAAAACATTTGTTCTGTTCAGCTAGATTCATTTATGGGATATGAGCTGTTTCTTATAAAGCCATATATCTTGGAGGTTTTATCCGAAATAGAAAAAGGCAGTAAATATTATGATATAGCCGAGGGTCTTATGGCAAAGTTTGAAAATCTTGATGAAATTAAATATGAATACATTCCTGAAAACTCACTTTATACTGAGTTTTTAGGCAAGAAATAATAGAGGATACGCTTTGAGGAAAAATAATAATGCTGGCACTAAAGGGTCGGCTGTTAGTATGTTTTTTTCAGGGGTAGTAATACTTACAATTGCCAATATTATGGTAAAAGCAGTAGGACTTATATCAAAAATTGCTTTGAACCGTGTAGTTGGCAGTATTGGCGCGGGGTATTATAGCTCTGCTTATGAAATATATGCCTTTTTGTATGTAATATCTACCTCTGGCTTACCGGTTGCTCTGTCAATAATGGTTTCAAAGAGTAGAGCAAGGGGACGTTTTAAGGAAGCAAAAAGAATTTTTGATGTTGCAATTATAGTTTTCTTGATTATAGGAACATTATTTGCGTCAATGATGATTTTCTTTTCCTCCAGCCTTGCTGATTTTATTTCAGCACCCAAAACGGTATTTTGTATTATTGCAATTGCGCCGACAATATTGTTTGTTTGCTTGAGCAGCTGCTTCAGGGGCTTTTTTCAGGGATACCAGCTTATGCAGCCCACAGCCATTTCTCAATTTATTGAGGCACTGTGCAAGGTTCTTGTTGGAGTAGGCTTTGCCTTGTGGGCAAGGGCTCAAGGCTATGAGGATCATATAGTTGCGGCATTTACCATATTGGGCGTAACGGTAGGTGTGCTTTTCGGTATGATTTTTTTATACATTAAAAAGATGCTTTTTAAGGATAAAAAAATTAACGAAGCGTACCTTTTGGAGTTAAGCTCGAAATCTGAGTTCTGTGTGCTTGAAGATAATGGCTGTAAAAAGACATCGGAGCTCCTAAAGGAGCTTATGAAAATTGCAATACCGGTAACCATAAGCTCAGCAGTTCTTTCGTTGACAATAATTATTGATACCTTTATGGTGCAGAGCAGGCTTCTGGCATATGGATTAGAAGAGAATCTTGTGCGAATATATTACGGTGACTATACCTCTTTGGTAATATCGATGTGTAATTTACCTACTGTGCTGTTTTATCCTATCGCAAATGCACTTGTGCCGCTGATATCGGCATCCTTTGAAGCAAAGGATTACGAAGGAAGCGCAAAAATAAGGTCATTCAGCGTAAGAGTTATTAATATGATAGCTATTCCTTGCGCTCTTGGCTTGGGTATATTTTCTTACCCCATATTAGATTTGTTAATGTTTAAAACAGATTCTGTTGAAAGGGCAGCACCCTGGCTGTCAGTTGCCGCAATTTCCGTGGTGTTTTTGGGATTGATTTCTGCAACCAATGCTTTTTTGAACACAGCAGGCAAGCAGAATTTGCCAATTGTTTCTATGATCGTGGGTGCTTCAGTCAAGCTTCTATTTAATTATATATTGCTTGAAAAAATAGGCATTTACGGAGCTCCGATAAGTACAGTGCTTTGCTACCTTTCAGCATCTGCGCTGAATATTTTCTTCACTGTGAAATATGTAGGTAAGCTACCGAATATAAGAAAAATTTTTGGTATGCCACTTTTGTGCGGAATAGCTTCAATCGGCTTGAGTGCTGCAATTTATCTTGGCTTGAGCTTTCTGTTGCCGGGGAAGCTTGCAACCGTCATTTCAATTTTGTTGTCTGTATTTGGCTATGTTTTATTGATAGTCAAAACAAAAACGGTAACAAAGGAAGAAATTGCTTTACTTCCGCATAGTGAAAAAATACTTTTTTTCTTGCAAAAGTTTAAAATGCTATCATAAAATGGTCAAAATACCTAAAAAAATTCAAAAATAATGAATATTTTTGTAAAAAAATTGAAAAAAGTATTGAAATCCAAAAAGAAGAGTGTTATAATTAAACCATAGAAAGCCGATAGTTGTTCGGTAAAAAGATAAGAGGAGATAAAACCAATGAACAAGACAGATTTAATTGAAATCGTAGCAAAAGAAGCTAATTTAAAGAAGAAGGATGCAGAGGCTGCAGTTAGCGCAGTATTGTGCGCTATTGAAAAAGCTCTCGTAGATGGAGATAAGGTACAACTTATCGGCTTTGGTACATTTGAAGTTAAGGGTAGAGCTGCAAAGTCTGGTCGTAACCCAGCAACAGGAGAAGCAATTCAGATTGCTGCTTCCAAACAGATTAAGTTCTCTGCAGGAAAAACACTTAAGGATAAGGTTAACGCGTAAATTATTCAAGACCTGCGTATTGAAAGATACGCAGGTTACTTTTTATATTAACAGGTTATTTTATGAGAATTGATAAGTTTTTAAAGGTATCGAGAATAATTAAGAGACGTACGGTTGCTAACGAGGCATGTGATGCATCACACATTTCAGTAAATGGCAGGGTTGTCAAGGCATCATATGACGTAAAAGAGAATGACATTGTAGAGATTACATTTGGAGAAAAACGCTTGAAAATCAAGGTGTTAGATGTGCGTGAGGTGGTTAGGAAGAATGACGCCTCGGAATTATATGAAGTTTTGCCCGAGTAATAAATTCGGGCATTTTTTCATATCATATACAAGAAACTATAAGGAGTATTGTGTATGGCTGATTCTAATGAAGATTTAAAGCATGATGTTTTAATTAAATCAAGGCAAAGGATGGAAATGACAGGAATATCTGACGTTTCAAGCTTTGATGAAGCAGAAATAATTGTTCAAACCGGAAGCTCAGGAGTATCAATAGAGGGCGAAAATTTAAAGATTGAAAAGTTCAATTCGGAAAACGGTGAGTTAGTACTCAACGGTTCTATAAACGGAATGTTTTATTATTCAAAAAAATCTTCGAAAAAGAAGAAAACCTTTACCGATATTTTCAAGTAATATGGAAGTAACATTAAAGAGTCAATTCATAGTAATTTTATATTCCATACTTTTTGGTGCTTTTCTTGGAGTGATATATCACTTGTTATCAATTATCAGTAATGTTTTTAAGTTTAAGGATTTTGAGATTAACAATAAAAAATTGCTAAAATATAAGCTTCCGTATAAGGAAACGGTTAAAAGCAGGATAGGATTATTTTTTATTGACTTACTATATTTTTTAATAATTACCCCATTATCTGCAATTTTTGTTTTCGGCATAAATAGCGGTGTTGTAAGAGGATATATAATCGTAGGTGCGATATGCGGATTTTTAATTTACAAATTGAGCTTGGGCAGAATTTTTGGATTAATTGTTAATTATTCTTCATTGTTTTTTCAAAATGTACTGCTTTTTCAAATAAAACTGATTATGAAACCGATAAAAGCTATTAAAAAACTCAAAAAGAAAAAAGTAAAGGAAAAAAATGTGCAAAACAGTTTTCTATTTTTTGGGAAAAACAGAGAACAGGGCTGAACTCAGCCCTGTTTCGGTTATTTGAGAAAAACGCGTTTATTTACAGTTGTTATTACTGCAATTACCCAAAACAAAGGACTCGCAGTCAACGCACTGAGAAACTGTTGGGTTACATTCGTGTGTGCCGATTTTTACAGTGTCCAAAACACAGTAATTTTCATCCTTTGCGTGGTTTGCACAGGAAACAACTGTACATTTGATACAATGGTTAGCTTTGTTATTCATAAATAACTCCTGAAAAAAGAATTGAAATCAAATGATTGATTTCAAAAATATTATGTCCAAAACAAAAAAATAAATTCTCTTTATTAAAAATTATTGTTGACTTATTAAAATAGTTGTGTTATAATACTAACGTTCGATAAATCTGGGTATAGCGCAGATGGTAGCGCGCTACCTTGGGGTGGTAGAGGCCGTGGGTTCAAATCCCGCTACTCAGACCAGAACATTTAAAAAAGCTCGTAGATTTAGCTCCTACGGGCTTTTTCCATAATGTTGAATATTGTGGTTAAGGTTTTTGCGTTATGTTGTCTGTTACCTTAATTCATAATACAAAAGCAGCAAGAAAGGTGATGTATAAAAAATGCTAAAACTAAATAAAAATGCCAACAATCAGTCTGGCGGAAATGCTATTAAGCCGCTTGTGTGGTTTTTTTGTGGAATGGCTTTTGCAATGATTATGTTTATTGCCATAGGTGTGTTATTCATAATTGTTTCCGATTCTGAGGATTCACCTTCACAACTAACAACTCCTTCTACCATATTAACAAATAATAGTAATAACGAAACTGATGGCTTGTCATCTGCTGGTAATAATTCTTCCAATATTGATAATGATGCCACAGACAATAAGGATGAAACTAATGTTAGCTCCACCGTTACGGAAAAACCTGATAATTCAAATGTTGATAAAGATGAAACGGTTGATTCGGATAGTGCATCATCAAATAACAATACCGATAATTCGGATGAAATGCCAACAAGCAGTAGTGTTGATAATAGTGGCTCTGTTGAGGAAAAAGATACTGTTGTTTGGATAACCGAATCGGGCAGCAAATATCATTCAAAGCCTGACTGTAGCAATATGAAATCACCTAAGGAAACCACTCTTGAGGATGCTCAAAAAGAGGGATACGAGCCGTGTAAACGGTGTCACTGAAAAATATTGAATTAGTCTTACTTTGTCATAAATGATAAAAAATCCAAAATATATGTTATTTTAATAAAAAATATAAACAATTTCTTGTTAGTCTATTGAAAAATCAAGATAAATATGTTACAATAAAGAAAAAATATTATTGAGAGGTACTTACAATGAACAAATTTGTTTATAATGGTAAAACAACCATTAAAACTCAGTTAACAAAGTTTGTTTTTGCAATTGCATTTCTTGCATTGACATTTGTAACTATGACTTTTGTTGACTCACATGGTAGTATTAGTAATGATGGTACAATTACTAATATTTTGAAGGCAATACTTGCTTCTGCCGGTATTACTGACTTGAATATTTTAGAAGCTACATGGTCAGTTTTGCTTATCGGATACATAGTATTAACCATTGGTGTTGTAATTTTCTTGGCGTTGCCACTTGTTTTCAGCGCTACTTACAAAAGGTTTGTAAACTACAACCGTTTAAGAAAGCTTGCTGTTGATGCTGTAATTGCAGTTATCATTTTGGCTATTGTTGCCATTATTTTCTTTGGCATTGTTATTGGTGCTAACAGCGTTGAAATTGATGATGAAAACGTAGGTGAAACATTAGCAGCATTGTTTATTGTTTCAGTTACATTAGTATTGGCAATTTTGATTATTGCTGTTGCTGCTTATGCGGTTATTAAGCTTTACTCAGCAGTTCACTCAGTTGTTAAGACACAGATTTCTGTTAAAGAGGAAGAGGATCCAAATGCAAAGATTGCTATTTTCCCAACTCTTGAAGAATCTGACAGAAAGCTTGAAAACTATGATACAAATAAGGTTCGTCCTGAAGCACCATCACTTGATGTGATTGCGGACAAGTTCCAGGCATATATCGCAACAGTTCATAAGATTTACTTCGATATTGATCTTGTTCGTTCATTTATTGCTGGCTTAGCAACATCCAAGATCGTTCTTCTTGAAGGCTTAAGCGGTACTGGTAAGTCAACACTTCCAAGACGTTTTATGGAATTTATGGGCGGTGAATCCGAGTTTATTTCTGTACAATCCACATGGAAGGATAGAGCAGACCTTATCGGTTATTACAATGACTTTACAAGCAACTTTAAGGAAACACGTTTCTTGAAGGTTCTTTATGAAAACAATTATAAGAGTGACATTATGTCAACTGTTGTTTTGGATGAAGTTAACCTTTCAAGAGTTGAGTATTACTTTGCTGACTTTATCTCCGCTATGGAATATCCTGTTGATATGAGATATATTGAGCTTATGCAGCCTATCAGCGGTAGAAAAATGCCTGAAAAGCTTGAAGACGGTAAGATTCATATTCCGGAAAACACATTCTTTGTTGGTACAGCTAACAAGGATGAATCAACATATACAATTACAGAGCGTGTATACGACCGTGCAATTGTTATTAATTTCGAGCAAAAGCATTTCCCAATCGACACAGAGATCGTTACTGAACCAATTAACGTGTCCTACAATCAGTTTGAAAAGCTTGTTAACGAAGCTAAGATTAACGAGGCTGGTCAGTTGACTGATGAAGAAGCTCACAAGTTTGAAGAGCTTTATAACTTTATCAATGACACCTTTGATGTTCAGCTTGGTGACCGTGTATTTGCACAGCTTGGCACCTTTACAGCTGTTTATACTGCTTGTGGCGGTAACAAGGTTAGAGCACTTGACGTAATGTTTGCTAACAAGTTTGTTAGAAAGCTTAGCAATATCTTTGATGATGGTATGAGCGAGAATCTTGACAGACTTGAAGAGTTGATTGCTACTAATTTCGGTAAAGAGAATTTTGTTGAATCAATTAAGCAAATTGCTCTTATTAAGAAGAAGCTCTACTAATAGGAGGCTTTCATGGCAGATATTAAGAGAGATTTTCTCTATCAATTCAATAGTGGCTTGTTTAAGTGCTATTCTAATGAGCCATCTATTGTGTCTGTTTTTGAAAACATCGATAAGGGTGAATTAAGCTTGTGCCCATCCGAAAACGAGTACTCTGGCTTTCTTGAAAGGGTTAACAGATGTATTTTTATAATCAAAAAGATTGTAACTAATCCTTACGTTGTTGTAAAAGGAAAGCAAGAAATTGTGCCAGCTCCAAAGGCTCAAAATGTTAATCATGAGTCGATAAAATTAACAACTCTTGATGCATCTTTATGGGCTAAAAAGGGTGGCAAAGATTATCCTAAGAGCGCATATTCACTTTCCAGTGAGGATGTTTTCACTAACTATGAAAATGCTTTTATATATCAACTTATAATATTACTGATCACGCGCTTGAGATCTATCAGATCTAAGATTGCGCGAAATCTTGGAATCAAGGTATCAGGAAAATTAGAAGACAGTGCTGCAAATAATTTTAATGCCGAGCAAGTTAAAGAATACAATACAATTTGTTTGTATATCGATAAGCTTGTAAGATTATCTAAAGAAAAGGTTTTTGCAGATAATAGATACCGCGAAATTAATTTATCAAACGTTTATATTACTGATATTTTAGCTTCGGAAAAAAGGTATAACTTTTGCTACAAGTTTTTCTGCAATGAACTTAAAAATGGTATGTCACAGAACATAAATGTTAATGATTATCGTGTGTTATACCATAATTTTGCCTTGATACAGCTTATGTATCATCTATACAAAATAGGCTATAAATTTAATAATGCTAATTATTATATAGCACAGACCGGCAAAATATTTGTTGATGCTGTTGAATTTGTTGGCAGTAAAAAATTGTTGCTTACACCTTCTAAAAATGGAGTAGATATTTCAACAGAAGATAAGATTGTTCGTGTTGAGTTTTCTAAATCATCAATTAGAACTGATGAAGAGATTAAGAAGGATTATAATAAACAAATACAGAAATTAAACCAAAACAATAAATATTCAAAGGTTTATGTAGCTCATATGTCTTCTTTAGAGCAGCCTTTTGATGGAATATTGAGTATTGGATATAAAAATGTAGAAGATACAATTAGCAAGTTGATAGAAGCTTTATAAAAATAAGAGCTACCGCTCAGTGCACAAGTCCGTTAAAAATGGACAATTGAAAAAAACACCCCCTTATGGTAGAATTAAAGAAACTACCATAAGGGGGAATTTTATGTCAAGAGGATATAGAAACATCAAGAAATACGAA
>SVRE01000096.1 GCA_015065005.1 Oscillospiraceae bacterium | reverse complement strand
GACGAGGAGACTGCACAGTGAAATGTGTAATACCAAAGTATAAATTAGCAGTTACTTTTAACTGAATAACAAAAAGCTGTATAGAGAAATCTATATAGCTTTTTTGTATTTAGGCTTATGAAAAGATAAAGAAAAAACAGGTTTGGTGATGAGATGGGAAATGGCTGTTGCAAACACAAAAACAGCCTTTACATACGGAATGCGTCTTGGAATAAAAATCTTGCTTGATGCTCTGACTAATAACTAATACTCCAAAGCCGCTTGAAAAGACGGCTTTTAGTTTTGCGTTGAAAACTCTTAAAAGACCAAAATATAGTGCAAATTCAATATAAAGAAGTGCATATTAAATTTTGTTTTTTCGATATTCGCTAGGCGAGATACCCATATGCTTCTTAAACATCCTGCTAAAGTATAGAGCATCCTCAATTCCACAAAACTTAGCAATTTCAGAAATACTATAATCGGTATTAATTAGCAAATGGGAGCTTTTGTCTATGATTAGCTTAGCGTAATACCCTTGAGGAGAAACACCAAAGCTTTTCTTAAAAAGCCTTATGAAATAAAATTCACTTAATTCGCAAAGCTTTGATAGCTCTTTGTTGGAACGCTTTACGTGACATTCAGACTTCATAATTTGAATGGCTTTGTGAAGCTTTGACAATTCATTATTTTCCTTTTTCCCTTGGCTGACAAGCTTCATTATGCGAGCAATAATTGTTATCAGCATACCGTCCAGCGATAGTTCGGCAATTTCCTCATCAAGTCGGGAACCATTCCATAAACTATGGCAAAAATGCTCAAATTCCGGGAAGGCTCCTATATGGTATGAGCGCTCCTTGAAAAGGGAAAGCATTTTTTCTACCTCGCTACCGGTGAAGAGAATCCAATAATGTGTTGTTTTTTCTCCGTCTATAGTGTATATCTGTGGCTCATTAGGTCTAAATAAGCAAATATCTCCACTTGTGAGATTGTGCTTTTTGTCTTTCTCATGTACGGTGAGAGTGCCGTACGCAACATAAATAAGCTGATAGTCAGGTCTTCCGTTTTTTCGACGGATGGATAATTTTGAGTGGTCTGCACAATACCCAAAATCATTAATGTATATAAATCTATCAGTATCGGTATGGTTTTCACCATTTGCTTTACCGGAATAATAGTACGGTTCCCCGGAAAAATTGTACATTGTCACCCCTCCTTTTAGTGTAATTATAAGGCAATTACATTATATCACAAAAAAGCAGTTTTGTCCATATAGAGCAAAAAAATCATGTTGATTTTTATATAACTAAATGTTATAATCGAAATGAAGAGTTATATATAAAATTTGTTAGATTGCCATTTGATGTGGTATTTTTCGTGCAAATGGCTTTTTAAATACAAAATAATTTTAAAGAGGAGATTTGAAATGAAAAAGAAAATTTTTCTAATCATAGCAATGGTAGCTTTGCTTGTTTGTGTTTTCGCTATTTCCGTTAGTGCAGCGAATGAAGTAACCTTAGTAGGTGGAGAAAAGGTTGACTTTGAGACCGTTTTTAAGGTTGGTAAAAGCGGTGGAGTTGATAATGTTGTAACCGGTTTTAACACAGGCTACAACAAGAACAGCATGACAGATGTTATTTTTCCTGACTACCTTGCAGGAATTGAGTGCAACGGACTTTTTGGCAAATATGCAAATCCGGCATCTACAACCATCAGAACTCTTACATTTAAGGCAACAGACGAGTTTTTTATCAGTGGTGATAACATTTTTACGGGAATTTCGGTTGCAAAGGTAACATTTAATCCTAATTGCGTGGTAGAAATTAGAAAAGGCAGCTTTTCGGGCTGTACAAGTCTTACGGAAATAACCTTTCCAAAGTTTAGAAAGCTAGCATCCAACGCTTTTGCAAGTTGTTCTAATATGGTGCCCACAAACGAGCTTGTTTTTGCAGAGGGTATGACTGAAATCGGCGCAGATGCATTTCATAACTGCAGTAGTCTTAGTGGAACGATTGTTTTTCCCTCAACTCTTACAACTATAAAAGAAGAAGCCTTTAATGGTACAAGTATTACAGGTGTTGATTTTAGTAGATGTGTTGACTTGGTCAACCTCGATAAAGCGATATTTGATAACTGCGATTCACTTACGACCATTGATATGAGCGCTTGTGTTGATTTAACAAGCTTGGGTAATAGCTTTGCTGAAAACTGTGATGAATTGACACAAGTAATTTTGCCACCAAATTTAGAAAAGATTAATGAAAAGGGCTTTGCTTGGTGTTGCAAATTGCAATCAATGGTAATCCCTGCATCCTGCACACTAATAGGCGTTGAGGCATTCCAATATGCAAGAAGAGGTCAGGAATTACAGGTGTTCACGCTCTATATCCAAAGCAATGTTAATTTTGATACAAGCCGATACAGTGTATTCAATAGCTCAAGCGCTAAGGTTGAATTTGTTTTGATTGGAGAAAATATAACAGCCGAGAGCTTTATAGCTAATAATAGTTACACACATGTTACCGGTGCTACGATAGTAGACTATGTGGCTGGCGAAAATCCTTGGACTTATGTTCCGGGTCAAACCATTTCAAGCCATACAATTGTCACTAACTATTGTAGAGCACTTGCATTGATGGGTGAGCACAATAGCGAAGACAATCCGTGTGTAATTAACTGTAGTGTTTGTGGCAAGACATCATTAAAGGAAAATCCACAGCATACAGTATCAATAACTGTTAATTATGAAAGTGGTTATGACAAAACAGGTATTAAGCTTACTTCTTGTACAAATCCGGGATGCGGTTATGAAGAAGCTTCAAGTGTGGAAGCAATTTTTGTATGCCTTGGATACTCAGCTCCCGAAAATGGCGAAGGTAGCATAGCAATAGGCTTTACTGTAAACTACAAAGCAATTGAGAAATACGAAGCGATAACGGGCAAAACCTTAAAATACGGCGTATTTACAGTGTTACAAAGTAAGCTTGGCGACAACGATGTGTTTGGTGAGGATGGCACTGCTGCAAGCGGTGTTCTAAGCGCTGACATTACACACTCCAAGCTTAAGGCATTTGAGCTCAAGGTG
>SVRE01000043.1 GCA_015065005.1 Oscillospiraceae bacterium | reverse complement strand
ATCGGTTACATTATCCCTGTTGTAATTACAGTTTATGCTGACCGTTCATTCACATTTATTACAAAGACACCACCTGCTCCGGTTCTTATCAAGAAGGCTGCAGGTATCGAAACAGCTTCTGCAACTCCTAACAAGACAAAGGTTGCTAAGCTCACAAAGGAACAGGTTCAGAAGATTGCTGAAACAAAGATGCCTGACTTGAACGCAGGTTCTTTGGAAGCAGCTATCAGCATGGTTAAGGGTACTGCTCGTTCTATGGGCATTACTGTTGAGGAATAAGGATTAGGAGGATATTTGAGATGAAAATGGGAAAGAAATACATCGCAAGTGCAGAGCTCATCGAAGCTTCCAAACTCTATGATCCAGCTGATGCTATGAAGCTTGTTTGCGAGACATCTAAGGCTAAATTTGATGAAACTATTGAAGTTCACGTACGTCTTGGCGTTGACTCCCGTCACGCTGACCAGCAGGTAAGAGGTGCTGTTGTTCTTCCACACGGTACAGGTAAGACAGTTCGTACACTTGTATTCGCTAAGGGTGACAAGGCTAAGGCTGCTCAGGATGCTGGCGCTGATTACGTTGGTGACGTTGATTACGTTGAAAAGATTACAAAGGAAAACTGGTTTGAGTTTGACGTTGTAATCGCAACACCTGATATGATGGGTGTTATCGGTCGTCTCGGTAAGGTTCTCGGTCCTAAGGGACTTATGCCTAACCCAAAGGCTGGTACTGTTACAATGGATACCGCTAAGGCTGTTACTGAAGCTAAGGCCGGTAAGATTGAGTACCGTCTTGACAAGACAAACATTATCCACTGTCCAATCGGTAAGGCTTCCTTCGGTGCTGAAAAGCTTGAGGAGAACTTCTCCACATTGCTCGGCGCTATCATTAAGGCTAAGCCAGCTGCTGCTAAGGGTCAGTACATTAAGAGCTGCACAGTAGCTTCTACAATGGGCCCCGGCATCAAGGTTAACAGCGCAAAGATTGGCTAATTTAAGCTAACATAAAAAGCTCTCTGCAAAACGCAGAGAGCTTTTGTTGTATATAGAAAACAAAAGGCACACACGAAGTGTACCTTTTGAATATAAGACAATAATAATTATCTCTTGGAGTTTTAGCAATACCGTTTGATATCGTGAATATCGTGTAATATCGTGTGTTTTCGTGCGATAACGTGAATATTGTGAGTATCGCCCTATAAAGTGTTGCACCAAATTTGCACCAAAATCACACCAACATTCAACGCTGTTCTGCTCGACAAATTGGAATTTATGTAACGGTGCCGTGGTTCATGCTATCAATAATAGAAAGGCCAATCATACCAAAAAGGATTGATATGATTATCAAACAACCGCACCATAGAATTCGTTTGATAAAAGTGCCTTTGTCAATATCATTCAATTTATACAAGCATATATTTCTGAAAAAGATTAATGCAAACAATATAATAAAGAAGATTGGTGCAAAGCCTATCAAAAGTTCCAACGTCATACGAAAGAAACCTTCAAGCGAACCGCCGCCGTCAGTAGCACCAATTTGCATGACAATTGATACTCCAGCAGGAATGACAATATACCCTGTTGTAAGTAAAATCATGAGCGTTTTCAGCAAGTTGCATCGTTTTCTCATCGAAGCACCTCCTCTACAAATTCAAGTTTATCGATTAGTTAGATTATACCATAAAAACGGCAACAAGTAAATAGGACGGCTCAATTCTTTACAAATTGAACCGCCCCACGAAAAACAAAAAACTCTCGAAAAATCGAGAGCTTTTTGTATATAAGAAATAATAACTTATCTCTTCGAGAACTGTGGTAGCGAAGTGGAAAACAATTGAATATTGTTTTTCACGAGTGAAACCGCCCTAAGCAAGGAGAGTGCCGAGTTGAGTGTATCGAAACGATGGCAATCGACTATGCGACGGTGGCGGAGTCTCGATGAGCTGCGAGGAGTGCTCCACAGAAAAACAAAAGGCACACACGAAGTGTACCTTTTGAATATAAGACAATAATAATTATCTCTTGGAGAACTGTGGTAGCAAAGTGGAAAACAATTGAATATTGTTTTTCACGAGTGAAACCGCCCTAAGCAAGGAGAGTGCCGAGTTGAGTGTATCGAAACGATGGCAATTGACTATGCGGCGGTGGCGGAGTCTCGACGAGCTGCGAGGAGTGCTCCACAGAAAAACAAAAGGCACACACAAAGTGTACCTTTTGAATATAAGACAATAATAATTATCTCTTAGAGAACTGTGGAGCACGACGAGCAGCCTTCAAGCCGTACTTCTTTCTTTCCTTCATACGTGGGTCACGTGTGAGGAGACCTGCAGCCTTGAGTGCGCCTCTTGTTGTTTCGTCAGCTACAAGAAGAGCTCTTGCAATACCGTGACGGATAGCGCCTGCCTGGCCGGAGATACCGCCGCCTACAACATTAGCAACTACGTCGTACTTGCCCATGCTTTCGGTTACGCCGAATGGCTGGTTGATGATAAGCTTAAGTGTTTCAAGACCGAAATATTGGTCAATGTCCTTACCGTTGATGGTAATAGCACCAGTACCGGGATAAAGACGAACACGAGCTACTGATTTCTTTCTTCTACCTGTTCCGTAGAAATATGGTTTAGCACTTGTATACATTTTCTGTCTTTCCTTTCCTGATTATTTTACTTCGATTTCAACGGGCTGTTGAGCCTGCTGATTGTGTGTAGCGCCTGCATACACCTTAAGTCTTGTGATAGACTTGTCACCAATGTGGTTGTGTGGGAGCATACCCTTTACTGCGAGCTGCATAGCAAGCTCAGGACGGGTAGCCATAAGTGTCTTGTACTGAACCTCCTTGAGTCCACCGATGTAACCGGAGTGACGGCGGTAGTACTTCTGCTCAAGCTTCTTACCTGTAAGAATAGCCTTGGAAGCATTGATGATGATAACGAATTCGCCACAGTCAGCATGTGGTGTGAATTCAGGACGGTGCTTACCTCTCAAAATGTTAGCAGCAGCAACAGCTGTCTTACCAAGAGGCTTATTAGCAGCGTCAATAACATACCATTTACGTTCAATGGTGTTGTTAGCCATAAATGTTGACATTTTTGTTTCCTCCAAATAGATTAGTAGTAATCTTTTTTATTGCTCAACCATTATAACACTTGAACAAGGCGTTGTCAATAGATTTTTTCAAAAAAATTCGTTCATTTTAATTTTTAAAGGTGTATTCTCTTTTTTCCTCTTGTTTTCTCTTTTTTTCTCTCGTTTTCTCAATATTAATTTTGCAAAAAAAGATGCTTGCGTAACACTTAGCAAGCATCTTTTTCCTACATTATTATATTATTTCAAGAAAACCTCGATAACAGGAACTATCATTTCCGGAATGTGCTGCGGTATTCTAAAAGCAACCAAGCCCTTCTTTGATGTGCGTCCCTCACTGAAATGTCCAACCTCATCTATTGTATAAAGTATTTCACTTCCGTCGTGTAGGAACTGCGCATAGTCAATCTTATCAGCCAAGCCCTCAAACTCAAGGAATGCGTATGGATACTCTATCAAGTGAATGTACAATCTCTTTCCGTCCTCGCTTTGTGTCAAGCGGGTGCCACGTGGAGCCTTGAACTCCGGCTCTGCCATTGTGCAGTTATAAATAGAACGGCCGTTATACTTCATCCAATCAGCATATACCTTAAGGGCTTTTTCCGCACGGTAGTCAAAGCAACCCCTTGCGGTTGGTCCTACGTTCATAAGCAGATTACCGCCAATGCAAACTGTATTTACAAGCATTTCGATAAGCATTTTTGGTGATTTCCAGCTTGTTTCATCACGGAAATATCCCCAAGAGCCTGAAAATGTCTGGCAAGCCTCCCAGGTTACAAGCTCTCCGCTTTCGGGATGTCTTACCCATTCGAGCATTTGATACTGCTCAGGTGTCCACAAATCCTGCTCAAGGTCGGAGCGGTTGTCAATAATAATGCCCGGCTGAAGCTCTCTTGCCAAAGCAACAAGCTTTTCGGACTCCCAATCGTCCTTGCCCTTGCCCTTCATCCAAGCAGGGTAATTAGGATCCGGCTTTGGATATGAAAAATCGAACCACAAAATATCAATCTTGCCATAGTTTGTCAAAAGCTCTGTTACTTGGTTACGCATATACTCTGCGTACTTTTTCATATCCCTGCCCTCGCTTTGCTGCTCTGCATCCTTATCATAGCGGCGTGGATGGATAGCGTCAATTGTAAACTCAGGGTGGTGCCAGTCAATCAAGGAATAATAGAAGCCTATCTTAATTCCCTCTGCTCTGAACGCATCAACATATTCCCTTACAAGATCTCTGCCTGCTGCGGTATTTGTGCATTTATAATCCGTATACTTAGTGTCAAACATACAAAAGCCCTCGTGGTGCTTTGTTGTAAGAACCGCATATTTCATTCCTGCCGCCTTTGCCTGTCTTGCCCATTCCTTTGCATCGTAAAGGTCCGGGTCGAAGTACTTAAAGTACTTATCGTATTTTTCATCAGTAATACATTCGATATGCTTTATCCATTCATTTCTTGCAGGCATTGCATAAAGTCCCCAGTGAATGAACATACCGAAGCGGTCCTTTCTGAACCACTCTGTGTTACCCGGTGTTTTTCTTGTTACATAGCTTGACATAATATTTAACCTTCCTTTTAAAAAATTTTCTTTCCTAATATTTTAGCGCTCTTTACAAGGGGCTTTATCCTTACTAATTCCTTGCCTGCGCAAAGCGGGTACATACCAAGTGTTGAAAAAATGTACCAAGCGGACATACTTCCGTTATCTTCATCCCCGGGATAACCACCGTCTGCGGAAAACAGCTCAGCACACATTTTGCCGACCCAGTGTTCGCATTTTTCCTTTTCGCCTAAGTATGCGTACAAATAAGGTATATGGAACGAGGGTTGATTTGAAATTGCACACTGGCCGTAATCAACCTGCGCCATTTCAGACATTTCGTGTATTTCGCCCCCATAGCCAAAGACACGGAATGAGGGTGGTGTGATAAATAATTGGTCTAATTTTTCAACAAGCCTTTCTTTGCCACCGTAAAGCTGTGAAAGTCCTTCTATATCGTGAGGGACAAAATGGGAGTTTTGCCAAGCAGAGCCCTCGGTGTAATCACCGCCCCAGCTGATTGGGTCAAAGCCCTGCCTGAAATTACCCTCTACATCCTTACCGCGCATAAAACCTGTTTCTTTATCAAAAATGTTACTGTAATTCTTAGAACGGAGCATATATTCTTCATAAATTCCGCCTTTATCAAGTACCTTGGCAATCTGTGCAATGCACCAGTCTCCGTATGCGGCATCAAGGGTTAGGTTTACACTTTCCTTATACAAATCGCAGGGGACGTATCCAAGTTTTAGGTATTCTTCAACACCGTTTCGTCCAAAGCGAGCTTCATTACCCTTAACATTTGCGTGGTGTATCATACCCTCAAGCGCCTTTTCCCAAAGAGCAGGGCTTCCTACCTTGTTATATACCGCATCTAAGATAACAGAGTCGATTAACGTGCTTGGCATACAGCCAACCTCATCAAGGGCGTGCCAACGGGGCAAAAAACCGCTTTCAATATAAACATTTACAAAGCCCTCAAGCATTTGTGCATACTCTTCTCTTGCTATTAATGAAAACAGTGGAAACTGGGTACGTGCAGTATCCCAAAAGCCTGTATTCGTGTACAAAACACCGTCACGCACTGAGCCGTCACTGGCGCAATAATGCACACGTCCCCCGTCTTTTTTGATTTCATATGCTTTGTGTGGGAACAAAAATGTACGGTACATGCAGGAATAGAAGGCTCTCTTCTGTTCCTCATTTTCTGTGTCAATTTCTATCCTTGATAACTTTTCCTCCCAATTAGCCTCACCCTCTGATTTGACGGCTTCAAAGGGTTTTCCGCCGCAATCACGCTCAATTGAGCCAAGAGCCATTTCGTAACTAATGTAAGAAATGCCAATGCGCGCTTCAACATTTTGGGATTTCAGCGATACGTGAATATGGTCTTTTCCTTGGTAAGAATTATCAAAATCAACCACGTCTCCCAGGAATTTTACTGCAAAGTACATTTTAAAGTCCTTTGCGGTATCTCTTGTCCGGGCGTTATTTGTGCCAAACAATATTCCCGTTTCTCTGTCTAATTTGTATGTATATTCTCCCTTTGTTGAAAGGAAGGACAAATAGCTTTTACGGTTGTCAAGAAAGCTTAAGCGAATGGCACTGCCATATTCAGTTGGTGTTAATTCAAAAACGCAATTTGAACGTAAAAAATGAATTTTAAGATAATTCGGTTCTAAAACCGCATCCTTTGGTCTGAAGCTACTGCAAGCGCCACTTGCGGTATTTGACACAACATCGTTTTGCGGTGACATTAAAAATGTGCCGTAATCACCTATCCAAGGGCTTGGCTGGTGAGTCAAGCGGATACCTTCAAGATAAGGCACGTTGGGATTATAAAACCAACCCTCTTGCCCACTTACAACCTCTGTTTGCGGACAGAACGCTGCCATTGCAAAGGGAAGCTGGACAAGAGGCAATGTGTTACCGCGGGAATAACGCATAACCGAGTTGGTTCCCATTTTTATATTTACATAAGGAAGATACATAAAAGCCTCCTGAATTTACTTTTATTCAGTATACTATAAATTACAAAATTTATCAATGCTTTTTCTTGTATTTCCCTTATTTTTGTGTTAGAATGAAGAAAAAAGCCAAGGAGTTTTTTATGATAACCTTACAGAAACAGGCAGATAAAGATTTCGTTGTTTTAAATTTCAGTGATTTTCAGCTCTCCCCCGGTGAATGGAGCATTGAACATAAAAACGGCAGAATTATTGATTATACATTAAAGTCCTTATACGAAAGGGTTAAGCCAGACCTTGTGACCATAAGCGGTGACATTGCCTGGTGCGGTGATTACGAGGCCCTTGATATTATGGCAAGCCAGCTTGATAAATTCGGTGTGCCTTATGCCATTGTATGGGGTAACCACGACCAGGACGGCGGCAGCGAGAAGCTGATTGAGGCGGAAAATGTGCTTTCCAAGCATCCGCTTTTCCTGTACGAAAGAGGTCCTTCAGAATTAGGCTACGGTAACTATATAATTGCTATTGAGGAAGATGGAAAAATCATTGAAGCCTTGATCATGATGGATAGCCACGACCACGCAAGATGCTATGACAGTGAGGGCAAGGAGATTTTTGCTTGGGGCACTACTCCTGCATGGGGCAAGCTATACCCTGAGCAAATTGAGTGGTACAAGGAGCAAATTGATATGCTACGTTCTCTTGGCTGCGAGGACTCAACACTTATTATGCATATACCCTGCTATGCTTATAGGGACGCGTTCAAGGAAGCGTACAAGGGAGAAACTACTAATATCAGCATAGAGGAAAGCTACAAGAGTGAATATTGGAACGAGGGGTACGAGGATTCCTTTGGTGTAATGTACGAAAACATCTGCTCTTACCCTGCAAATGATGGTGTTTTTGATGCAATTTCGGAAAAGGGCGCCCACACAAAAAATGTTCTTGTAGGTCACGACCACAAAAACTGCTTCTCCGTTGTTTACAAGGGCGTTCGCCTCAGCTTTGCGGTAAAGACAGGGGCAGGCTGCTATTGGACACCGGAAATGAACGGCGGCACGGTATTAACTGTTAATAAAAACGGTGTTAAGCTTAACCACGAATTTGTTGATGTTACCCATTTACTGTAAATGGTACACAAAAGCCGATTGCTTTTACGGGCAATCGGCTTTTTTCAACCGCGCGACTGACGTGCGGTTTTCGTTTTACAATGAAACACCCCATACGGGGGATTTGTTATTTGACAAATCTTAATATTTTATTTGCAGTGATTTCAACTTGTTCTTTGTTGGTTACGGTGGCTTTTCCATCTCCCTTTTGCTCACCGTAGGTGCCAAAATATGCGTGGTTTCCACCCTCAATTACGTATTCAACTAAATCGGAGGGTAAATTATTCTTATTTTCATCATACTTTTCTCTGTTTAAAACCTTGTCCTCTGTGCCATAGAGTGTTAGAACCTTAATGCCTGAGTTTGACAAATCCTTTGTTGAGTATGATGCCAAAAGTATAATGCCTTCAAAGCTTTCAGCATTTTCATATATGTATGAGCAAGCCATTGAGCCTCCTAATGAGTGACCTGCCATATACCAATGCTCTACACTGTCAAATTGGGCACGCACTCCATCTGCACCATTGATATCAAAAACCGCTAAATTAAATGGCATTTCCACAAGCACGCATAGCACGCCCTGTGATGATAAGGCTTGCATCAAAGGTGAATACGCAGTATGTTCCACCTTGCCGCCCGGATAGAAAATTATCCCTGTATCATAGGCTATATTCGGAATATAAGCAACAGTGCCATCTTTGTCAAGCTCTTTTTCGGTAAAGCCTTCATAATTAAATGCTTCAATCGCTTCTCTGTCTGTCTTATAATAATCTCCAACGTAGATGAAAAATGCTCCGATTATCAAAAGCAATGATCCTGAAATGACGGACAGGGTAATTATTAGTTTTTTATGCTTCATAACACTCTCCTAATTTCTTTTAATACATTATATCACAAATATTGAAACAATGTGTTAACTTGTTATTGATTTTACAAAGAAAATAATGTATACTGTAATTAATGATATTTGAGACTTAGTGAGGTAATTTTATGTTTATTTCTACCACTGAAAATAACAGGTGGCAAGAGTGTGATGCTACCGAGAAAAAGGGCATTTTATTGACACTGGGTGAGGAAAAGCAGACCGTGCGTGGATTCGGCACTTGCTTTAGCGAGCTTTCCGCCCTTGCCTTAAACGATTTGAGTGAAGCGGACAAAAAAGCTTGCCTTGATGAGCTTTTTGATGAGGACAAATGCAATTTCAACTACTGCCGTACACCTATTGGTGCAAGTGATTTTGCAACCAGCTTTTACAGCTACAACGAAACAGACGGCGACTATGAGATGAAGAACTTCTCTATTGAAAGAGATGAAAAGCTTCTTTTGCCTTTGATTTCAGAGGGCGTTAGCAGACAAAAGGATATGCAAATGTTTGCATCCCCCTGGTGTCCTCCCCTTTGGTTGAAAACGCACCGCACATACAGCTACGGTGTATTTAACAAAACAGAGGAAAATCTGCGTGCTTATGCCCTGTATTTCAAAAAATATGTACAGGCATATCACAAAAAAGGCGTACCCCTTGTCCATATTCACCCACAAAATGAGCCTTGCAGCAACCAGGTATTTCCTTCCTGCGTCTGGAAGGGTAACGAGCTTGCCGACTTTATCGGCGGTTATTTAGGCCCTGCCCTTGAGGGTGAGGGTGTTGACATTTTCTACGGTACTATAAACGGGCCTGAGGGCGGTGAGCGCTTATGGTGGACAAGATATTGCGACTATCTTGGCTATGCAATGCAATCAAGCGCAAGGAAATACATTAAAGGCGTTGGCTACCAGTGGGCAGGAAAATTCGCATTGCCACAGACACAGGATGATTACCCTGAGCTTGAGCTTATCCAAACAGAGTCCGAGTGTGGAGACGGAAAGAACACCTGGGACCAGATGATGATGATTTACGGTCTTGCAAGGCACTACTTCCGTTTTGGTGCAACCGCTTATGTTTACTGGAACTTAGCGCTTAAAAAGGATCAACCGAGCACTTGGGGCTGGCACCAGAATTCCTTGATTTCAGTTGACGGAGATAAGGCAGTTTTCACCCCCGAATACTATATGATGAAGCATTTTTCACACTTCGTTAAGCGCGGTGCAAAGTATGTTACCATGAAGGGCGAAATGGCTTCAAACTGCACTTGCTTTAAAAACCCGGACGGCTCTTATGTGCTTGTTATCGACAACCCTTATCGCGCAGGCAGAGTTGTTACCGTTAACGGCAAATCATATGAGCTAAAGCCGCGTTCAATCAACACAATTACGTTTTGATTTTTGCATATAAGTCTTATTGCACGAGGAATTATTATGGGTAGATTATATATGGAAAGAAGAGTCAGAGGCATGCTAAGGCTGAGGCTTTTCTCAATTATCTCCTTAGTTGTTTTTTGTATTTTATTGGTTATGATTGGTGTTATTACCATAATTATGAATACCGGTGACTACGCAGGACACAACAATGACTTTGCTGATATGAAAGCAACACAGGATGTTGGCAGCAAAAGCTTTACATTTGGCAGCTTTGATACACTTCTCTTCTTTTCACAGGATTTAAGAAAAGAGCGAACACTTTTCACAAACGAAATACCAAAATTGACAATAGTTAACAGCAACAAATACAGCATAGAGGTAAAGGCTAACAAGGATTTACTTGACAGGCTTGATGTTTTTGCGGAAGAAAGTTCACTTTATTTTGGATTTAAATCCGAAAATTATAAGGATGTAAAGCGCAACAATAAAAGCTACAGGGGCTTGTATGTTGATTGCGACCAATTTGACGTAACTGTTTATGCCCCCATAAACAAATTGAAAAGTGATGCAGAAATTAACCTTGATTTCCAAGCCTGCAAAGCAAGTGATTTGGTAATAATAGTTGACGGCGAAATCAGAAGCGGTAAGATTTACGATGTTGACTCCGACTATTTGGGGATTAGCGCTTCGGGAAATTCCAATATTACTGTAAGCGGCAAGGTGAGCAACCACTCCGAATTTATTGCACAGCACAATACAAAAATAGATGCAACCTCGGTTGAGTGTCCGAAAATCAACAGATCCGCCTTTTGCCAGATTTTTGGGTTAAGCTATGTGCGTGATTCCGAGGGTATGCATATACCGTTTACCAATCTGGGATTTTTTCTAACCGTATTTTTGACTGTTATGCCTGTTTTATCAATTATCGCTTTCGCAGTTTTCAGAGTATGGTTCGTATTCAGAAGGAAGGAAGCGGACATCTTAATTGAATTGGATGACAAGGGCGAAAATCTTTAAAAATCTCAAAAAAACTGACAAAAACCTATTGCAAAATGGCGAATTACGCGTTATAATATTGTCGTAAATTTTTATTGCAAAGGAGCAAAAAAATATGAAATTACTTTATAAGGGTAAAACAAAGGATGTTTACGAGCTTGAAAACGGTAACGTTCTTCTAAAGTTCAAGGACGATTGCACAGGTAAGGACGGAGTGTTCGATCCCGGTGAAAACAGCGTTGGTCTTACAATCGAGGGTATTGGTAAGGCAAACCTTGAAACATCTGTTTATTATTTTGAAATGCTCAAGAAGGCAGGAGTTAAGACACATTACGTTTCTGCTGATATTGACAATGCTACTATGGAGGTGCTCCCTGCTGAGTGCTTCGGTAAAGACCTTGGCGGTGGCGGACTTGAGGTTATCTGCCGTTTGGTTGCAACAGGTAGTTTTATCCGCAGATATGGCGAATATATTAAGGACGGTACACCTTTAGAGGGTGGTTACGTTGAATGTACCTTCAAGAATGACGCAAAGGGTGACCCGCTTGTAACAGGCGAGGGTCTTGTAGCCCTTAAGGTTATGACACCTGAAATGTTTGAGAGCCTTAAGGCACAGACACTTAAAATTACAAAGGTTGTTGCTGATGACCTTAAGACAATCGGTCTTGACCTTTGGGACATTAAGTTTGAGTTTGGATACAACAACGGCGAGGTTATCTTGATTGATGAAATCGCATCAGGTAACATGCGTGTTTACAAGGGTAACGAAATCGTTAACCCTGTTGAGCTTACAAAGCTTATTCTTAACAGATAATTTCAAAACCGTGTGGTAAAAAGCCACACGGTTTTTTGTAACGAGAGTATGCCACCCAAAAGCTGCTCGCACTCTCCCTCAGTCAGCATGCACAAACCCTAATCCTCGTTTCTTGGTTTGGGAATTCATGCTGCTGATAGCTCCCTCCCGGAAGGAGCCTTAGTTTAATTTTTTCTTCTCATTTTCTTTTTGATTTATAACTTTTGCTGCAAAAACAGACACTCCCCCACACTTTTTTGCAAAAAATCGGTTGGAATGGGTAGAATTTGCGCAAAAAATGTTGGCTAACAAGCGTTAAATTTTTTTTGATAATTTTCCCAAATATATTGACAGTTATTTTTTTGAGTGGTATAATTACTTTGTATAAATTTATTTATATAATATTTTAAAAGGAGGTACACTATGAAAAAGAGAATTTTATTTCTCGCAATTATGGCAGTAGCAATTATGACAGTATTTGCTATGTCCGTAAGTGCTGAAGAGGTGCTTAACGAGGGCAACTCCCTTATCACATCTACTTCAGACGAGTTTGCGACAGGTGAAAATATCAACTACATCACAGGTCTTGCAAATGAAATTTATTTCAACGGCACTTCAAGCCAAGGCAACAAAGTTCTTAGCTTGGAGCAAAGAATGGTGCTTAAGAATGATGACGGCACATATTCTACCTTCCCATCCGCATATCTTTTTAACATTTCAAAGGACGGTAGCAAGAGGGCTCACCGCTTCCAGTGGCTTGATATAACTCTTATCAACGCAGCTACAGGACAAAATTATGAGCCTGCCGACCTTATCCGCCTTGAAATTCCAGAGGGAATTATAGACATTCACCATGATGACCGTTCTTCTAACGCTCGTCTTGGTATGCAAAACTCAACCGACTTAAAGGCTGAGAATTTAAAGTACATTTCATTCCCTGCTTCCTGTACAGGAACACTAACAATGGGTGATTTTGCAAGAGGAATTACCGCCCTTGAAGAGGTTGACTTCAGCAAAATGACAAATCCGCATAACTTTAGTATGGGTACTGCATTTTACGGCTGTACAAACCTTTCTAAGGTTACCTTCCCGGAAACATTTAATTCCGACAATGGAAGTATTGGCTCATGCCACATTAAAGAGCATATGTTTAGAGATTGTACATCCTTAACATCTATAGTTCTTCCAAAGGAAATAAACGGTATTGGCAAAAATGCTTTCCAGAACTCCGGTTTAGTAAGCATTGACCTTTCAAACTATTCCATTAAAACAATACAACAGGATTCATTCCGTGATTGTAAGAGCTTAAAAACAATTAAGTTGCCAACTGTATTAACCAAAATAGAAGCAGAGGCTTTCAGAGATTGTACAGCCCTTGAATTTGTTGACTTTGGAAACAACACAGCAACAGCCTTCCAATTTTCAGCACACAGAACATTCTACAACTGTGGCGAATTAAGGGCTATTTCCTTGCCGAGAAATACTCAATACATTAACAACGGTACATTTGCTTTGTGCAAAAAGCTTGAAGCATTTTACCTTGGTGAGGCTATTATACAAATCAACGGTAACAAGGGTGACGGTGCCGGTGACGGACCTACCTTTGCAGAATGTGAAAAAATGTACTTTGTACAAGAGCCATTTAGCATAACAAAGGCAGACGGCTCATTCTGCTCAGTTGACGAATTTGAGCAGCCCAAGAAGCCTTCGGTTTACTTCTTCCCATCTACACTAAAACGTATTTGTGGCGCACACAATGTTAATGGTAACTTTACAATGGACGAAAATGGCCATGTAAAGAACGTAGGTGCCGGTGACCTTGCATTTGTTAGGTGCTATAACCTAAACTCATATCTTGTATTCCCAGAGGGCTTTACAGGTGTTGACGAAAGCATCCGATCCGGTAATAATGCTACCGAAAACCCAGATCAACGCGGTGACACACTTGGTACAGGCTTGTTCCACAACTGTGCAACAAAGGAAAACCCAATGACACTTGTATTTATGGGTCAGATTCACCGTCTTTCATTCGATAGGAGACACGGCCAAACCTCTTATATGACCTATATGTTTGCAAACTCTGCTAACACAAGCTTTGAAAATACAAAAATCGGTACATATATTGGCGATTCATATTATTCTAACCAGAATGAAATGTATGTTGTATTCTGCAAGGCAGAGGGCGGTGCACAGAGATACAAGATTAACTTTGTAGGATCTGATGCCGACAAGAACGTTCCTGTTCTTACCCCAACACTTGTTGAAAATGGTGTAACACACGTTGAGAATCCTAAATTGTCAGTACAGAAATCTCCTGCATCATGTACAGATAACGCTATTAATTCAGCATTCTGCTTCTGCGGTGCGGATATGGGCGAAATCGAATCAATCGGTACTGCACTTGGTCATGACCACAACATTTACGTTGGTATAGTTTATGAAAACTATATGGCAGACGGCTATGTTGGTTACAAGTGTGTAAGATGTGAAGATGTTAACAAGGATGAAACAGTAGGCGCTATATTCGAATATAAGGGCTTTAGCTATACTGAGGCTGCGCTTGGTGGCACCTATTCAATGGCACAGTTCTTTGGCGTAAATAAAGCAAGCCTTGCAAAGTACGAGGAGGCTACGGGCACAACTCTCACCTTCGGCGTAATTGCTATGGCTAACAAGGTTAACGCAGGCGAAACAGCAGGAACTATTAAGCCAAGCTTTGATGGCGGAAAGGTGCTTTATAAAGACTTCACAAACGACAAGCATAACTACTTTGAGATTAAGGTTTCCGGCATTTCAGAGGAGCTTAAGGACACAAAGATTGCATTCTGTGCATATGTAATCGAAAACGGAAAGATGTTCTACTTAAACAACGGTGAAACAGTAGAAGAATTAACAGGCGAAAGCTACAGTGATGTAGTTGCAATAAAGAATTCTAAATAAGGAGGAAATGTATAATGAAGTACACAAGCCCAATTTATAATAATGAAATGGTAGAAACAAGTGATATCATTTGTGAATCTCCATTTGATATCGTTCATACCGAAAAGGTAATCGGTAAGGATGAAAACGGTAATGACATCAAGGCTCCAACAACACAGATTGTTGTTGATATCGGAAACTTACTTTAATAAGAAAAAATGTAGCTGTAAAATTTACAGCTACATTTTTTATTTTATGATATCTAAAATTTCCTTTGCACTTTCCATAACTATATGGGGTTTTTCCGGGGATGTGTCCAATATTTCCCGTGTAGTTTCGCCGCTGAGCACCAGAATTGTCAGTGTGCCTGCATTTAATCCGCTTTTTATATCCGTATATATGCGGTCACCTATTACCGCAGTTTGCTCCTTTGTATATCCCGTTTTTTCCATTGCCAGAAGAGGCATAAGCGGCTCTGGCTTACCTATAAATAAGGGGCGGCGCTTTGACACGTTGTAAAGCATATCGCAGACGCTGCCGCAATCAGGCACGCTACCGAACTCGGTTGGGCAAACGTAGTCTGGATTGGTGGCTATGTACGGTATATTCTCTCTTGTCAAAAGCATATAGGAAACATCATGGAGCTTTTTAAAGGTAAGCTCTGTATCAAAGCCCATAACTATAACGTCAACCTCATCCAAATTCTCGGTTACGGTAAAGCCACCGCGCCTGAGCTCCTCCTTCAACGATTCGGTGCCACAGACGTACAAGCGGGCATTTTTATGATGCTTTTCAAGGTAATAGGATGTTGCTTGAGAAGATGTTATAAAGTCCTCATATTCAGCCTTAATTCCAAGCCTGTCCAGCTTTTTAATGTAGTCAAAAACGCTTTTAGAGGAATTGTTTGTCATAAACATATATTTGCCGCCGTTTTTGCGAATTGCTTCCAAAAGTGACGGTGTAAAGTCATATAATCTGTCCCCTAAATAAAGGGTGCCATCCATATCAAAAAGATACAGCTTTATTTCTTTTATTTTTTCGGTATCGCCCATAATTTATACCTTTCTATTCTCTGTTAACATTTAATTTTCAAGCAATTCTATGGCTTTTTTGTACTTCTCTTTTCTGTCTATGTCATACTGCGTAATGATATCCAGCCTGGACATATCGCTATTATGCTTCAAATCGGCAAGCTTAACAGCCTTGGCAATGGGATTGGTTTTTATTTGTGCCACGTAATCCATATAAGGGGTGCAGGTATCGTGTGTCATAAATTCAATCGCGGAAAGAACATTCTCGCTAAAGCCCATTTTTCTAAGGTCATCTATGGTGTAATCTGTGTCCTCCACCACGTCGTGAAGAAGGGCAACTATGGTTGTTTCCTCGGTTTGCATTTGCTCCGCCAAATGGAAGGGATGAAAAACGTATGGCATACCGCTTTTATCTGTTTGTTCTTTATGTGCATCGAAGCAAAGCTTCAATGCCTTTTTTGTCATTTCGGTATAAATCATAATCAGCTCCAGGAAGATGAAGAATATTCTATTCCGTGCTTTTTGCAAAAATCCCAAAAAAGTGAGTCATTAAAGTTTTTGCCAAATGCCGCAACAATCATTTCCTTAAGGGAGCCATTATATTCTTTTTTCAACTCGTTTACAAATTTTTCGGAATTTTTCTTGTCCAAGTAATATGATTTTTCAAAATCTCCGCCACCAAACTCGGACACTCCATAATCCACGTACTCGATGGTTATTCTTCCGTCACTTTCCGTGACCATAACTCCGCTTGTTCCTTCGCGCATAAATGCCTCCTTAAGATAAATTATGTTTTATTGTATCACATTTTTATATATTTTTCAACATTATTGAGGTAAGTACCGTGCGCTCTCAATATTATAGTTTTTTCGGCTGATTTTGCTATTCTTTAATCTTCTTGAATGGCAGAAGCAGCTGAAATAAAAAAAAATAAACAGTTCTTAAAATAACGTATGCTAAAAGTATCAGAAGTGGCAGTATTACATCTTCTTCAAAAATGTCCTTATAATATTCATTAAAAAATATAAGCAGCAAGCTTAGATTAGAAAGAATATTAAGTATTGATTTTGTTACTGTTTTGGGTCTTGTAAGAAAGTAGTAGACTGTATAAAACAAATCTAGTTCATAAAAAACCACAAAGCCACCAACCATCATGATAAGAACGGCGTCAAAGCCCTTAAGAATATCAACGCCGTTTTTGGGGTCCATATCATAATTATAGGAATCTATTGCGCATTTAATGGAAACAATAGAAGTGATAACTATCAACGTCAAAAAGACAGAGATAATTATTATTTTTTCTTTTTCATATCTGCACCGCCTTTTCTATTATATTGTAGCATACTTTTTGTTATTTTTCAATGCTTTGCGGTGGTTTAGGAAGGTGGATTTTGGACTGTTAAAATGATTGGAAATTGATAAACACATATAAGCGGGCTGTCGTGGACGTCAGCCCCTACAAGCGTGTTTCTTATTTAGCGGTGAAAGTATTGTGATTTTTTGGTTCACAAGATTGTCAGCAATAAGCAAAAGGACACCACAAGGGTGTCCTTTTGTTTTGGCACGAGTTGACAAAAAAGATGCCACCTTGAAAATGGTTAAAATCCTTGTATTATAAGGATTTTCAAGATTTTTGACAATTATTTTACAGCCGTTTTGACGGTTGGTGGCGTTATTTGCTAACGATTTTGCGTCTTAAGAATTTTGTTGTTCATTTCGGCTGCGTCTTTGTTAGCACTCTACATATTAGAGTGCTAATATTTACAATTATGACATTTTTCTATAACAATTATGAAACAATTTAGGTTTACAATATAATTGTGAAAGGAAGAGATTCGAAAGGCGCCTGAATCTCGAATAAAAATCATCCTTTCAAAAAATACTATAAACACAAAATCTATAAGGAGGATTCTGTTATGTTTGAACTTACACCCTTTGCACGCAACAACCATTTTCTTGGTTCCTATGACCCTTTC
>SVRE01000042.1 GCA_015065005.1 Oscillospiraceae bacterium | reverse complement strand
GGTTGACGGTGTTCAGGTTGGTAGAACACTTCAGTATTCTATCAATACTTACCTCCAGAAGAACTATACAAATGCTGCATATCCAACAGATTTGATTAAAGCGTTATACGTTTATGGTAAATCAGTAACTGCTTATGTAGAGAAATAAAGCATTAATAGCAAAACAATAGCAAAAAACACACCGAGGGTTCAACCTCGGTGTGTTTTAAATATAAGGAAAAGGCACACTTTGTTTAAAAGTGTGCCAAAAAATTATTTAACGTACTTATTAATAATAGCGGACATATCATCAATATGCTTTTCCATTTCATCAACAAGCTTGAACTGTGTTCTTGCTCTGTCAAGGTTATGGTTTTCACGGTGAACCTTAAAATATGTATCGCCATTTAAGTGGTCGGTTAAAAATCTCATACCGCATTCAAGAGTGAGCATAATAGAAGCATAAGGCAACATTTTAATCTCCATAGGAGTCAAGTAGTCACCGCAAGCCTCTAAATAACCCTTTGCAAATTGCTCATAAAGCTCAAGGTCAAAATCAACAATGCTCAAATCGCGTTCATCCTCAGCAGCATGTGTAGCCCCTGAACGAATAGCATCACCGAAATCATAGAGATAAGATCCGGGCATAACAGTATCAAGGTCGATTACGGCCGCAGGAGCGCCTGTTTTTTTATCGAAAAGGATGTTGTTAATCTTCGTATCGTTGTGCGTAACTCTAAGAGGTAAATCGCCGTTTTCAAGCTTGTTTACAAACAGGGACATAAAATCCTTACGTGCTTTAACAAATGCAACCTCGTTTTTTATATCAGCCAAACGGTTATTGTAGTTAAACTCAATAGCCTTTTTGAAATCTCTGTATCTTGAAGATGTATTATGGAAATTAACGATTGTTTCAACAAGCTGACCAGCATCAAAATCACTTAATTCTTTAGCAAAGCCGCCAAAGCCCAGTCCCGCTTGATAAAAGTTTGTTGGATTTTCCATAGTTTCGATAGTAAAAACATCATCAATAAACTCATACATTCTATATGCGTGGTTGTCAGCAATCACATACATCTCACCTGTTGTAGCATTAGGTAGGAAATTCAAGGTTGCCCTGTGCGGATCCTCGCCTCTTGAATAAGCCTTCTTTTTAATGTGGTCAGTAACCTTGTCTATATTAGACATAAGACCGTTTACATTAGAGAAAATATTAGTGTTGATTTCTTGCAAAGAATACTGATTTTTATCAGTAATAACTTTATAAGTTGAGTTAATGTGTCCATTTCCAATGGGTTTATAAGAAATTACCTCTTCATTTGGTAAAAAAGATTTTACAACATGGGTAATGTCCATATTTTCCTCCAAAAAGTTAAAAAATAATACATATGCGTAACAATTATAACATACTTTTATTCAAAAGTAAAGTTTTTTGTTAGAAATTATTGAAAAACAATATAATCTGTAGTAAAATAAATAGGTAAAAAAATAAAAGGAGAAAAAATGGTAACTATCACTAAACAAATAGCTGACGGTGTAAAAATCAGCTATATAAAAACAGATAAATTCAAAACTAATTATATTTCAATAAATTTTATTTCTCCTCTGTCAAGTGACCTTGTACATTACAATTCTATGCTACCCCTGGTGCTTATGCGAGGAACGGCAAAGTATCCAACCCAAATGGATATAAACAAAAGGCTGCAATTCTTGTATTCAGGTGACATAGTTGCAAGGAACAGCAATTTTGGAGAGTATCATATATTCGGTTTCAAGGCAAATATGCTTAATGACAGATTTGCAGATGATATAAGCATAACTGAAGAAACCGTTGATTTGTTGTGCGATATGGCATTTAACCCATATTTAGTAAACGGTAGCTTTGATGAAAGCTATACTGAGTGCGAAAAAATAAGCTTGATAGACACAATTGAGGCTGAGATAAACGAAAAGGGCAAATATGCCATAAAGCGTTTAATGAGTGAGATGTGCAAAAATGAAGTTTTTGGGATATCTAAGCTTGGCGAAATCAAAGATGTAAAGGCTATTACAGCAAAAAGTCTTTATAAAGCATATCAAAAGGCATTAAAGGAATACCCCATAGAGATTTATTTTGTTGGCGATGGCGATTTTGATGTAATAGCAGACAAATTTGAGAAGGCGCTTAAGGGTATTGAAAGGGCACCGATTGAAATTCCAAGCGCAACCCTGGTATCTGAGGTTGATAAGATAAGGCAAATAGAAGATGTGGAAAATGTAAAGCAAGGCAAGCTTGTTTTAGGCTTCAGAACAGGCTACAAGCCGGAAGAGAATAAGTACCATCTTATGCAGCTTTTCAATGAAATTTACGGTGGAGCACCCACTGCAAAGCTGTTTTTGAACGTTAGAGAAAAAATGAGCCTTTGCTATTATTGCCGCTCAATTATAAGCCAAAGAACGGGAATTATGCTTGTTTCCTCGGGTATTGAGGCTAAGAATAAGGAAATTGCGGAAAAAGCAATATTAGAGCAGCTTGAAATGATTAAAAACGGTGATATAACCGAGGAGGAAATGGATAGCGCAAAGAAATCCATAAGAAACGGTTATATGCAAATTTACGACAGTGCAGAGGCGATGGAAAGCTGGGTATTCTTCAGGAGCTTGTGCGGTATTTCAACCACACCAATGCTTGAATGTGAGAAGATAGAAAAAACAACAAAGCAGGAAATACAGGAGCTTACAAGTAAAATCAAGCTTGATACAGTATATTTTTTAAGGGGTAAGGAGAAGGCAAATGGCTAATTACAATGTAAAAGAAAACCAAATGCTTAACGAAAAGCATTACTCCTTTAAGCATAAATCAGGCCTTGAGGTTTTTGTTTTTCCAAAGGAAATGACAACCTCTTATGCAATTTTCGCCACCAGATACGGCGCAATTGACAATAAATTCAAGCTCAGTACAGATAAAGATTATACAGTAGTTCCGGACGGAATTGCGCATTTCTTGGAGCATAAGCTGTTCGAGTGCGAGGGCGGAATAGATGCATTTGAGCTGTTTGCCAAAACAGGAGCAAGTGCAAACGCATATACCTCGAATACAATGACAGGCTATCTTTTCTCTTGTACAGAAAATTTTTATGAATCCTTGGAGATTCTTCTTGATTTTGTAACCCATCCGTATTTCACCGAAAAAACGGTGGCAAAGGAGCAGGGAATTATAGCCCAGGAAATAAAAATGTATGAGGACCATCCGGGGGCAAGGCTTCACAAGGAGCTTATGAAGGCCCTTTACAAGAAAAACAAGGTTAGGATTGATGTGGCTGGAACTGTTGAATCGATCGGCGAAATAACCGCCGAAATCCTTTATAAATGCTACAACACATTCTATAACCTTAATAATATGACATTGTCTATCTGCGGTAACGTAGATGTCAGCTGTGTTGAAGCAGTGTGCGATAAGGTTTTAACAACCGCACCTGAGTTTAATGTTCTTCGCGATAGCGAGGATGAGGATGAGCCGAAGGCAGTAAACCAAAAAAGGGTATATTGTGAGCTGAATGTTTCCAAGCCTATTTTTGCAATAGGCATTAAGGATATAGACATCCCGGCTGACCCGAATGAAAGAATGAAAAAAGCATATGCCCTTGAAATTTTAGACGAAATTTTGTTCTCTCAATCTTCAACATTTTATAATGAGCTATACGAAGAAAACTTGATTTCGCAGGACTTGTCAAGCGGTTGTGAGGTAACAAAGTATTTTTCATTTAATGTTATTTCCTCTGAATCCTCAGATCCGGAGGCCGTGTATTCAAGATTCGTTGAAAATATTGAAAATTCCAAGAAAAACGGCATAGATAAAGAAGCCTTTGAGCTGTCAAAAAGAACCGTATATGCATCAAATATCAAATCCTTTGATTCCACTGAGGATATAGCAAACAATTTTATTTTCAATCATTTTGATGAAGGCGATTTGCTTGATGCACCTAAAATAATTGAATCAATAGACATAAAATACCTGACAGATTTGTTGAACGAAGGCTTTAAAGAGGAGTATTACGCTATGTCTGTTGTAAACCCGATAGGAGAAAAAATATGAAAGAGAATTTAGTATCCTTTCCAGGCTTAGGCATAGATGAATTTACCGTAAAATCAGCCGTTTTTCAAATAGGTAAATTCTCGCTGTCCTGGTACTCCCTGATAATCACCACAGGCATTATTCTGGCTGTTTTGTACGTGTGGTTTAGATTTAAGGAAGCAGGGCTTAGCATTGATGATTTAATAGACTTTGCCTTGATAGTGATTCCAAGCGGAATAGTGGGCGCAAGACTTTATTATGTTATATTTGAGTTTGACCATTACCTTATCAAGGGCGATTTTTGGGGAACTTTGAAAGGAATTGTGTCTGTTTGGAATGGCGGTCTTGCAATATACGGCGGTGTAATTGCAGGCGGTATAGCAGCGGTTTTAGTGGCGCACCACAAAAAAATCAAGCTTTTAAAAATACTTGATATGTTAGCCCCTGCTGTAATGATGGCACAGTCAATCGGTAGATGGGGTAACTTTACAAATGTTGAAGCATTTGGCGGTCCTACCACATTGCCTTGGAGAATGTGCTCGCCGAAAATAGCAAAAAATCTCTATTATAATGATTTGATAACCGATAGCGGATATTTTCAAGCTGTTGCGGGCGAAATAGGCGCGCATCCAACCTTCTTATACGAATCCTTATGGAATTTAATTGGATTTTTAGTTATTTATTTTGTATTTGTAAGGAAGAAAAAGCTGCATAAAATAGACGGTCAGATCTTTTATTCTTATTTGATTTGGTACGGTTTGGGCAGGCTTTGGATTGAAGGATTGAGGACTGACAGCTTGTACTTGATTGACGGCGTAATCAGGGTTTCACAGCTGGTGGCACTTTTATCCTTGCTTGCTGGCATAGGGCTTATGATATTCGGTCTTGTAAGATACTTTAAATACGGCAAGGGTGAAATGATTCTTAAAATAGAAAGACCCAAAAAGACAGTAGAACAAAAAAGAGGTAAAAAATAATGGCACAAATAATCAGCGGTAAGGAAGTTGCACTAAGAGTAAGAGAAAGCATTAAAAAAGAGGTTTCGGAGCTTTTTGAAAAAACAGGCAAGCGCCCGGGCCTTGCAGTTATTATAGTCGGTGAGGATCCGGCATCCCAGGTCTATGTAAGAAATAAAGCAAAGGGATGTGAGGAGGTTGGCTTTCATTCTGAGGTATATCGCTTAGCGGAAAACACCCAAATGGAAGAGCTTTTGTCATTGATTAATAAGCTTAATAATGATGAAAATATTCACGGTATTCTGTGTCAGCTTCCCTTGCCAAAGCATCTTGATGAAACAGCTGTAATTCTTGCCATAGATCCAAATAAGGACGTAGATGCCTTCCATCCTGTTAATACAGGCAAAATTATGATAGGTAACTATAGCTTTTTGCCCTGTACCCCGGCAGGTGTTATGGAGCTTATCGCTTCAACAGGTGTCGATGTTGCAGGCAAGGAATGTGTTGTAGTTGGCAGGAGCAATATTGTTGGTAAGCCACAGGCAATGCTCCTTCTCCAAAAGAACGGCACTGTTACAATCTGTCACTCTAAAACAAAGAACTTGAAGGAAACCACAAAAAGAGCAGATATATTGGTGGTTGCCGTTGGCAGAGCAAACTTCATAACAGGCGATATGATTAAGGAGGGCGCAATTGTAATAGACGTAGGAATTAATAGGAATGAGGAGGGCAAGCTCGTAGGTGACGTTCATTTTGACTCAGCCGAAAAGGTAGCATCCTATATCACCCCCGTTCCAGGTGGTGTCGGTCCTATGACAATTACAATGCTTCTTAAAAACACCCTGACAGCAGCAAAACAGCAAATCAAATAAAACAAAACGGCTACCCTCGGTAGCCGTTTAAATTTTATAAAATAATAAAACCTTAATTTCATATTCAGCATATTGATTTAATTTATCACTACACTTCTGTCATTTTGACCGAAGCGTATATGCCTTGTGCAGAAAATGGTGTCATTAATCTATCTAAGCCTCCATCATTGAGGGAGGGGGACCGCTTGCGGTGGAAGGAGTATTTGAAAAGAGAAAGCCTTTAGGCATACCGGATGTGTACAAAACAAAATAACAAAGAACAGAATTTCTCATGGGAAATTCTGTTCTTTATATATCAAAAAGCTCTTTCATAGTAATGTTAAGAATTTTGGAAATAATAAAAACTTCTTTATCGGTAGCACTGCGAAGCTGTCCTTCTAATTTAGAATAGCTTGTAGGATTAATGTCACATCCCATAACCTGCATCATAGCGATAGAATCCTTTTGTTTGATGCCGCGTTCTTTTCGAAGCCTTTCAATGTTTCTTCCAACAATATTGCTATCCCCATAAATCTTTTTTCTTATTTTCATAGCTTATCCTCCTATTTAGAATTATATGCCGAAATCACCTTGACTAAATTCCAAAACGGAATTGTAAATTTTAAGGAGAGAAACTAATGTTTAAAAAATTGTAATATCGGTTATTTCATGTCTAATTTTAATTGCTATGCTTGGAGCGATAGCTATAAATGCAACTGATGTGGCAGAAACGCCTTATGCTTGCTATCAAGCAAATTTATACAAATATAATGGAGAACAGGTCTCATATTACCAAGGTAAAGAAACAACAGGGTTTACGGAAATAGCTACAATTCAATAACAGGTAATACTGATTGCGGATATGACGGTATTGGCGAAGTAACAGAACATGGAGATCACAAACAAATTGGCGCTTTCCCTGATATTGAATTGTAAAGCTATAAAACTGAGTAAAATATGTACACCATAAGATTATAGATGTGGAAATTAGTTGATTTTACAGTAAAATTGATAAAATGGCAAGTGTAATTATGGATTCAATGATGAAATTGGGGATAGAGAAATATGAAATATAAAAAACCAACATATGAAAAAGAAACAATAGAAACAAAGGATATTATAATGATCTCCTTGGGTGGCGCAACTTTAACTGAGGTTAACAGCACTACCGCAAAGGTAGATGCAAGTGTTCTTGATATCTTGGGCTTAAGATAAACTAATCCCCCTGCTACTTGGGATAGCAGGGGGATTTTTATAGCAAAAGAGTAACCAATATTTGCTTTGTCATTCTGAGCATAGCGAAGAATCTGCTTTAAATTATGCATTTTCTTAAAAGAAACAAGCAAATCAAGTTTAAAATTGTCATAACAGCGATAGCAAGGTCAGAAATTTGCCACATTAAGTCCATTGGGATAACTGAACCAATAAGCAAAACACCGCAAAATACAAGGGTGAAAACACGTTTTCCCACCCATTTTTTAGTAAGATAGCTCAATGACTCAATTCCATAGAAAAATTGGCAAATAACCGTTGCGAAGGCAAATAAAACGCATAATATCAAAACAACCGATGCGCCAAATCCGCCTAAATATTTTTCAAAGGCGGACAGCACCAATTCCATTGGAGAGGAAACGTCTGTTATACCTGATAATAAAACCACAAATGCAGTCAAGCTACATAAAACAACTGTATCAACAAAAACCTCAAATATTCCGAGGCATCCTTGCCCATGGGGACTATTTGAGTCTGAGGATGCGTGGGCACAGGGGGACGTACCGCACCCCGCTTCATTAGATAATACCCCTCGGCTGACTCCGTACCGCAACGAAGCCGAAATCCCGTAACCGCAAAAGCCGCCTGCAGCACATTTAAACGAAAATGCATCCTTAAAAATCAATGTAATCATATTTGGTATTTTGCCAAAATTCATAAATAGCGCAATTAAACAAACCAAAATATAAGTAATGCTCAGTACAGGAATTAAAACTGAGGTGATTTTGCTAATTCTTTTAATACCACCAATTATAGCTAAAAAAGCAAGAAATGTAAAAATTATGCCAAATGTCAGCGGCGAAATAGGTAACAGATTGGAAACGGAATTGATTTGTACCAAATTACCCGTGGTCAGTGAATTTATAACACATAAAAAAGCAAACATACAGGAAAGAGCATAAGAGCCCTTAAAGCCCAATTTGTTTTTAAGCCCATCTTTAATGTAATATGGCGCTCCACCGTAAAACTGACCATTCTTGCTTTTCCTGTATATCATTGATAAATATACCTCAGCATATTTTAAGCTCATAGCACAAAGGGCGCTTATCCACATCCAGAAAATACTGCCCGCTCCACCCATTAGAATAGCACTGGCTACTCCCACAATGTTTCCAACTCCAAGCGTGCCTGCCAAAGCTACCGTCAGGGAGCGAAAACCGCCTTTTTGATTTTTTATCATAGTACGAATGGTGTTTACAGGATGCAAAATATAAAAAAATTTCAGTTTCATAGCAAAAAATATGCCTAAAGCTATTAATAAAGTGGGCATAATAATACCGCTTAAAAACCTGTTTAATATTTCCAATTATATCACTCTCCTGTTAATTTATATGTGTCAAAAAGCCTTATAATTACAGGGTTTATCAAGAATGTTAATTATTTGTGAACAATGTTCTATACTGCTTGATTTTTAATATAATAGAGTATACAATATACCTATGATTAGCACTTGAACTTCAAGAGTGCTAAAATTCAATGGAGGAAAAACAAAAATGCAAATTAAACCATTATCAAATAGAGTAGTGCTTAAAAATGTAGAGGCTGAGGAAACAACAAAGTCCGGCATTCTTTTAACAGGCACGGCAAAGGAAAAGCCACAAATGTCTGAGGTAGTGGCAATCGGCCCTGGTGAGGTTCGTGACGGTGTTCTTGTTCCAATGACAGTTAAGGTTGGCAACAAGGTGATTACAAGCAAATATAGCGGCACTGAGGTTAAAATTGACGGAGAAGAGTATATAATCGTTAAGGAAGACGATATTCTTGCAATTGTTGAATAAGGAGATATAGATATGGCAAAGGAAATACTTTATGGAATTGATGCAAGAAACGCACTTTTAAGAGGCGTTGATAAGCTTGCTAATACAGTTAAAATTACACTTGGTCCAAAGGGTAGAAACGTTGTTCTCGATAAGAAATACGGCTCCCCACTTATTACAAATGACGGTGTAACAATCGCAAAGGAAATCGAGCTTGAGGACGCTTGCGAAAATATGGGTGCTCAGCTTGTACGTGAGGTTGCTTCAAAGACAAATGATGCAGCAGGTGACGGTACAACAACAGCAACACTTTTAACACAGGCGTTTATTAGGGAAGGTATGAAGAACGTTGCCGCAGGCGCTAACCCAATCGTTGTTCGCAAGGGTATTATGAAGGCTGTTGACGTTGCGGTAGAATCACTTATTGCTAACTCTAAAAAGGTTAACGGTAAAGAGGATATTACCAGGGTTGGTACTGTTTCCGCAGGGGATGAAACAATCGGTCAGTTAATCTCTGATGCTATGGAAAAGGTAACTGCTGACGGTGTTATTACTGTTGAGGAATCCAAGTCAACCGAAACATACTGCGAGGTTGTTGAGGGTATGCAGTTTGACAGAGGTTATTTGTCTGCATATATGGCAACAGATATGGATAAGATGGAGGCTGAGCTTGATGATGCCTTGATTCTCGTAACAGACAAGAAAATTACCAATATTCAGGAAATCTTGCCTTTGCTTGAACAGGTTGTTCAAACTGGCAGAAAGCTTTTGATTATAGCTGAGGACATTGAGGGAGAGGCTTTGACAACTCTCGTTCTTAACAAGCTCAGAGGCACATTTACAGTTGTTGGTGTTAAGGCACCGGGCTTCGGTGACAGACGTAAGGAAATGCTCCGCGATATTGCTATTTTAACAGGCGGTCAGGTTGTAACTGAGGAGCTTGGCATTGAGCTTAAGGATGCATCAATTGAGCATCTTGGCAGGGCAAGACAGGTAAAGGTAAATAAGGAAACAACAATTATCGTTGGTGGCGCAGGTGATAGTGCTGATATTAAGGCAAGAATTTCTCAAATTAAGGCAGCTATTGAAACTACAACCTCTGATTTCGACAGGGAAAAGCTGCAGGAAAGGCTTGCAAAGCTTTCCGGCGGAGTTGCTGTTATTAAGGTTGGCGCAGCTACCGAAACCGAAATGAAGGAAAAGAAGCTCAGAATTGAGGATGCATTGAACGCAACCCGTGCCGCAGTTGAAGAGGGCATAGTAGCAGGCGGCGGAACTGCATATATCAACGTGATTGAAAAGGTTGCAGCTCTTATCGACAAGGTAGAGTGTGATGAAAAGACAGGCGTTAAAATTGTTGTTAAGGCTTTAGAGGAGCCACTTCGCCAAATTTCCGAAAACGCTGGCTTTGACGGTGCAGTTGTAGTAGATAAGGTAAAGAACTCAGGCAAAATTGGTTACGGCTTTGATGCTTATAATGAAATTTATTGCGATATGATGGAGGCTGGAATTGTTGACCCTACTAAGGTTACAAGAAGCGCGCTTCAAAACGCAGCAAGTGTAGCATCAACTGTTCTTACAACAGAGGCTGTTGTAGCAGATAAAAAGGAAGAAAATCCTGTTCCACCACCGCAAATGAACGGCGGCATGGGCGGAATGTATTAAAAAATAAACTGCCACGCAAAACGTGGCAGTTTTTATATACATCTATTGAACATATAAACAAATGAACATATATTATTATTTAAAAAATCCTGAGATTTCTCAGGATTTTTGATTACATTTAATGCGAACAAGGGGTATTATAGAATTTATCAAGGTTCATATAGTATTTACCTTCACTGTTTTCCTTATATCCGCTTACCTTTAGTAAAACGTCAGTTGTCGCGTCCTTTTCCATGTAGGAATTGACAAGACCGCACCTGTGCATAAAGCTCATAGTTGCACGAAGCATGATAATCATTGCCTCGTTGTCAACAACATTTGGCGCATAAGAAAGGTTTTTTATGTAACCGCAGTCATTTTCAAAGGTAAATTGGCAAATACCGATAAAACCACCGTCATCAGCGCGATAAGCGAAGGCATTTTCGATAAATTCAATGCCACAAGCAACACAAAGCTCCTTTTGTTCTTCTTTTGATTGTATAGGTAATACAGTTAGCATAAATTCTCCTTAAATGTTATCGCTGTTTCCAAGCAAATAATCAACCTCATTTTTTGTTAGCTCTCTCCACCTTCCGCGTTCAAGCTCACCAAGCTTTAATTTACCTACCGAAATGCGTGTAAGACGCATAATTGTAAGTCCGCATTTGTCACACATTTTGCGTATTTGCCTGTTTCTGCCCTCATTTAGTGTAAAAAGAGTATTTGTAGCCCCGTTTTTTTGTGAAACTATTCTTACCTTAACAGGCTTAAGCTTATATCCGTCTATTTCCATAGGTGAATTAAGCATATGTAGGGTGTCGGGAGAAATATCTCCCTTGATAATGACACTGTAGGTTTTGGACATATTGTGCTTAGGGTGTGTTAAGCGGTTGGTAAGCTCACCGTCATTTGTTAGAATCAATAGCCCTTCGGAATACATATCAAGCCTTCCAACAGGGTAAACCCTTTCGCCAACATCAGTAAGTAAGGACAAAACGGTTTCACGTCCCTTTTCATCTGATGTTGTTGTAACATAGCCTAATGGCTTGTTTAACATAATATATCGTTTTTCCGATTGATTATTTTTAATTATTTTACCGTTATACATAACAACATCATTTTCCGGGTCAACCTTGTCGCCTACCTTGGCGATAACACCGTTAACCTTTACATTACCCGCTTCAATAACACGCTCAGCGCTTCTGCGGGACATGATTTTGTTGTCAGTAAAGAATTTTTGTAGTCTGATTTTTTCCATTATCCAAATAGTCTTTCAAAAATAGATTTTTTGTATTTTATATCGTTAATCTGCTCCTTGGAGGTAATATCTAAAGAGCCGATTTTGTCGCCGTTATTGTAGAATACTATTTTACCGATTATATCACCCTTCTTAATTGGGGCGCATATAAGCCTGTCAGCTTCAAAAATTGCAGAAATATTAATATTATCCTTTTTCAGAGTAACATTTAAACCATCAAGGTTAGTAGCCAAAAAGCTGCACTTATCTCCGTTTATGGCGTTCATTTTAATTGTATAATCCTGTGGAGACGCAAGCTCTAAATTAACATACTCCGTAAAGCCGCAATCAAGCATTTTGGTGTGGTCCTGCCAATCATTCGGAGCGTTTAATGTTACACAAATAAGGGTAACACCGTCACGCTCAGCGCAGGAAACCAAGCACCTTCCGCACCTTTTTGTAAAGCCTGTTTTAATACCGATTGCACCGTTGTATGAGCGCAAAAGTCGGTTGTGATTTATAAGGACTCTTGTACCCTCACCGCCATTAAGGGGAATAGTCTTTTTATATGTTGAAACAATTTCCCTGAAAATGGGGTTTTCCATTGCACAGGCAGCGATAATTCCAAGCTCATATGGGGTTGTATAGTGGTCTTTATCATCTAATCCGTGTGGGTTGGTAAAATGGGTGTTTTCAAGCCCTAGACTTGAGGCTTTTTCGTTCATCAAATCGGCAAATGCTTCAATGCCGCCGCTAACAGTATAGGCCAAAGCAACAGCCGCATCATTTGCGCTCTCCAGCATAAGAGCATAGAGAAGCTCTGAAACGGTTAGCTCCTCACCCTCGTGTAAATATATGGAAGAGCCCTCGATATTGGTCATACAAGGCTCTATTTTAACCACTGTGCTTGTGTCAATTGAATCAAGCACAACCAAGGCGGTCATAATTTTTGTGGTGCTTGCCATTGGCAAAGTGGTGTTTTCATTTTTTCCAATAATAACATCTTTACTTTGCGCTTCAATCAAAACTGCGCCCTTGGCAGAAATGTCCATAGCACACAGTGAAATGGAAAAAGCAATAGCCAAAACAAGCAATAAGCAGGATATATAAGCAAATTTACGCATAATAAGCTCCTTAAAACAAGTACATACTTATTATGCACAAAAACAAGAAAGAGAATAAGGTTTATTCTTCCTTAGCCTTACGGGAATCGAACCCGTTTGGTTTGAAATGAAAAATAGCTTGCCTTACTGTGTTAAAAAAGCTTGACAATTCTTTAATTGCCTGCGCTTTTTTGCCTTGTAATCCAACCTATTTTCTCATTTGAAACTGCTTGCATCTCCGAGCGAATAAATCTGTTAAGGATTTTTTCGAGCTTTGGTGCAGACAGTTAAAAAACTTTCAAGACAAAGGTCGGACAAAGCCTTGCGGATTTATCGTTCCGAGACAAATGGGTTCGATTCCCGTAAGGCTAGCAGAGAGAGACCCAATTGAACCCCGATTTTATACGGTAAATCCCGTCTTACTCTGCGTTAAAAAAACTTGAAAAATTTTTTAATTGTCTGCGTTTTTTTGCCTTGATTAAGCCAAGATTTACCCGCCTAAAATTGCTCGCACCAAAAGCGTTTATTTCAAGATGGTTTTGGCTAAGGCTTGACGCAGCCATACTAAGTATTGCAAGGAGAGACTCAGTCAAAAACGCTGGAAATAAACGCTTTTGGCGGGGGTCAATCGGGTCTCTCTCCGCTAACTTTATTTCCTGCAATCAAATTTTTAAATTTTTCGATAAGCTCAGGTGAATTTTCAATAAATCCGACAATTTGTGAAAGTGGGTCCTTAGGCTCATAATTGATATTCAATAAATCAACCTTACCATTGGGGTCAACAACCAAAAATCCCACAGGAGAAACAGTAACACCTGTTCCGCCGCCACCGCCGAAGTTTTGTGTCTCGGTACTCTTTTTGCCAAAATAATCAATACCGCCGGTTGCGATTCCGACAAAAACCTTTGAAATAGGAATAATAACAGTGCCGCTGTCAGTAGTAATTGGTGTTCCTGTTACAGTATTGGCATCAACCATGCTTCTTACATTATCAAGGGCAGCCTTAATAATCTCGCTTTGTTTAGTCTGTTCCATATTTTAATCCTCCTTTTTATTTCGGGAGCCTTTTTTCTCCCTTGGCTCTTTAAGGTAGTTAAATATAATATAATCCTTCAAGAGGAAATGTAATACAATTTTTGCTTCAAATTCAGGCTTTCGTGAAATAAAATCAGCATTAACCAAAACGTCTGAATTTTTAACCATATCAACCTTTGAAATATTCCGTAAAAGCTCTATAATGTAGCTAACACCCTGTGTTGCACCGGCATAAACAAGAGCCGTTGTTGCCGCATCCTCGCAGGCTACATTGATTCTGAGCTTTAAAAATCTGAAATGTATCTTTTTTAAAAACACAAACAAAGCATCTAAAACAACCTTGATTTCAGTAAGCTTGAGCAAAATGGGATTCTGCTTTTTTATATCAGCATCAGCCCCCAAGGCCTCGAGCTTTTTTTGCGCTTTTTCTTTCTTTTTTTGTTTTTTCTTTTTGGCATTACCAAGTAGCTTTAAAATAGAAATATTAATTTTGATAAACCAAAGCTTTGCATATACCTTCAATGAATCGTCATAAACAATATAAACCTTAACTTTGGCAAAAAGTAAAATCGTTATAAGCAGGGCAATGCCCAGTAAAATATAAACAAATACAGGCATATGTCCCTCCTTAAATAATTATTCGTTAACTGCTAAATCCTCATCAAAAGAAATTTCTAAGGTTTCCATCTCCATTTGTTCAGTGTCTGCTTCTTCTGCCACATCGGGCTGAGATGTTTCGCCCTCAGCATTACCGTCACTGTTAGGCTCGGGAATATCAATGTCAAGCGGGATAATTTCACCCTCGTTTTGTGCCATAGGCAATTCAACATATGGTAGCTGTTCAAGAGATTCAATGCCAAAGCATCTTAAAAATGTAGATGTTGTTCTGTACACATGGGGCCTGCCGGGTGCGTCAAGACGGCCACAGGGCTCAATAAGGTTTTTTTCGCAAAGACTGGCTACAATGTAAGCGCTGTCAACCTTTCTTACCATATCAACAAATGCACGTGTAACAGGGCGAATAGTCTGGTTATAGGCTATTATTGCCAAAACCTCAAGGGATGAAGCAGAAAGATTTCCGCCCTTTCTGATTCCCAAGGCATCTTTAATGCATGGCAGATATTGCTCCTTTGTGCAAAGCTGGCACCTGTCATCGAAGGTGAGGAGCATAATCCCCTTTTTTTCATCCTTGTTGTATTCCTCAGCAAAGGCAAAAACCTTTTCCTTGACCTGGCTTTCAAAAAGGTCCAAAACCTCAGCTAATTTTTCATATGTAATTGGGTGTCCGGCAGCAAAGAGAATGGCTTCAATGGCAGCCTCAGTATTTTTAATATCAATAGAATGTCCGTTATCCATATCAGCCCTCCTTTTGTACACTTAATTTTCCTGTGTTTAAGCAAATATAAACATCGTGGTTAAGGTGAATAACACCATCCTCATCCTCAATGGCGTATTCCTGTTCTTCAATATAAATTCTGCCCGCCTTAAGCATTTCAAGTAACGCCATAAAGGTGGCAACAGCCTTGTGCCTTGTGGTAACATCACTGAAGCAGTTCATAACATCAGTTCTGAAGCCCTTATTTATAAGTGTTCTTAGGATAAAGAAAACTCGTTCGCTTACAGATATGGTTTTGGTGCTGATAAGCGGCTTGATTTTTTCACTTGCCACCTCATCAGTTGCTTCAATGGTATTGATAATTCGCAAAAGTGCAGTAGAAAGTAAGTTGACGTTATGCTCTGCAACAAAGGAACGGTCAGCGGGAATTTCATCGGTATCCTTCTCCATACGTCCGTTGTACAAAGAGTATAAGCCGCCAAGCTTAGAGGAGGCCTCCTTGGCTCTTTCGTATTCCAAAAGGGCCATTTTAAGCTCTTCCTCATCCTCGTCCTTTTCGTTTTCGTCAGCACGTGGAAGCAGCTTTCTGCTCTTGATAAGCATAAGCTGAGATGCCATAACCAAAAATTCGGCAGACAGCTCAATATTGTAGGATTGTACAGTTTCAATGTATTCCATGTATTGGTCGCAAATAACCGCAATCTGAATGTCCTCAATGCTCATCTTGTTTTTTGCCAAAAGAGTAAGTAATAAGTCCAGCGGACCTTCAAATTGCTCAATTTTATAAATAATTTGTTCCATAATATTCCTTAGAATAAAAGATTAAATAAGTTGGTGAAAAGGTTAAAGACGGCATTAACGCCAAGGGATAAAACCCCGGTTATATGTCCGCCTAAAAGACGTGAATCAAGAAGCAAAACTACTAAGAAAATAGCGCCTACCTCACGCTCGTGCATTTTGCACCAGTTGCTTGCCCTGGGTGGTAAAAATGCGTAAAGAATTTTTGAACCGTCAAGGGGCGGGATTGGCAACAGGTTAAACAAAGCAAGAGATATATTTAACCAGCCGAAATAGTACACAAAGGTAACTAAAATGCTAAGTAATTCATAGGCAAGCTTACTGTTTACCTCGTTTGGTAACAAATGAAGGGTCAGCGTGTAAAAAAAGCAACCAACAAAGCCAAGAAGTAAATTTGCCACTGGTCCGCCCAACGCACTCAGCGCCAGGTCTCTTCTGGGCTTGGTAAAATTAGTAATATCAATTGGCACCGGCTTTGCCCAGCCAAAGTGGACAAGCAGCATACACAAAGCGCCAATAGGGTCTATGTGCTTTAAGGGGTTTAAGCTCAAGCGCCCCATATACTTTGCGGTTGGGTCACCCAGCTTGTAAGCAACAAAGCCGTGGGCGCATTCGTGAAAAGTCAGTGCTATCAGCACAATGGGGGCGATAATAATAAGCTCGATTAAAAAATCAAATAAAGAATCGTACATTATTTTTCCTCAAAAAATCAACAAAGGTCACAATACTTGAGAATAGCATCCCATACATCGCCCTTGCCCTCCTTTGATTCAGAGGAGAAGAGTATAATCTGCGTGCCGGGCAAGATGGAAGGGTCGGTAACTAAAGAGTTAACCGCCTTTTCGCGTTCGGTTTTATTCAGCTTGTCCGTTTTTGTTGCAACTATAATGTATGGCAATTCGACCTGATTTAAAAATTCAACCATATCCCTATCATCCTTTGTAAGTCCGATTCTTGAGTCAACAAGCTGAACAACAAGGCGAAGCAGGTCAATATTAGGGTTTTTGGTAAAATATCCGTCAACAAGGCTGGACCATTTAAGCTGGTCCTCCTTGGTTCTTTTTGCATAGCCGTAGCCGGGTAAATCGACTAAGAAAAGCTTCTTGTCAACGTCATAAAAGTTAACAGTGATAGTTTTTCCGGGGGAAGCGCTGACACGCGCCATAGATTTTCTGTTCAAAATAGTGTTAATCAGTGAGCTTTTACCAACATTAGACCTTCCGGAAAAGGCAATTTGCGGCAGTGGCGCACGTACGAACTGGCTTGGTGTACCCGCACTAATTTTTAGGGCTACATTGTTTACATTTACTTTCATTTCTTATTAGCTTCGGGACATTGTTGCTGATAATGGCAATAACCTCCTCGTCAGCAAAGGCAACATCTAATACCTCAAAAATGCTTGAGCAAGGAATGAAATTTACATTTTCCCTTACAGTTTTGTCAATATCCTCTAAATCCTTTTCGTTCTTTTTTGGAATAATAATATTGGTAACCCCACCTGAGTATGCAGCCAAGGTTTTCTCCTTTAAGCCGCCAATGGGCAATACCTTACCGCGCAAGGTAATCTCTCCGGTCATTGCGATATCACGGCGCACGGGTCTGTTTGCAAGCACGCTGACAAGTGCAGTAGTTATGGTAACGCCTGCGCTTGGTCCGTCCTTTGGCACAGCCCCCTCGGGCACGTGAATATGAATATCTGATGCTGAATAAAAGTCAGGGTCAATGCCAAGACCTTCAGCATTTTCACGTATCCAGCTAATGGACGGACCAA
>SVRE01000041.1 GCA_015065005.1 Oscillospiraceae bacterium | reverse complement strand
ATACCGTGCTTTTCCACAGGAAATGTATGAGGAAATAGCACACTATTTCGACTGCGAGGCTCACACCGATGTATGTAAAGAAATTTACAAAACATATAATTCAACCAACGAAAGATGATTGAATCATTTCTACAATTAAATGCTACAGCTTATCAAATAGCTCACAAAGAGAGCCTTCCCGCTTGCTTTCGCCTCGCAAAAGTACGTCTCCCTCTAACTTTCTTACAAGCTTCTGCATTACAATCGAAAATAAATCAAAGCAAGGTTGACTTTTCAACCTTGCTTTTCTTACATATACAAGCACACGCCGCAGTGCCATTTGATAAAAATTTTATTTTCTTAATATTGAATATAATTTAAAGAACATTCGTTAATATATTTCGTTGGACGCTCCGATATTGCAGTTCACTATCAAAGCGAAAAGGACACTCATTTGAGTGCCCTTTTTGCTTTTCTGACCTCGTAAAGGGGACCGTGCCCAGCTTTGAAATATTTTTGTTTCATATGAAAAATCAAACACTCTGTCGCGTTTTTTGCCACTTGAAAAATTTTCAAGTGGCTTACTTTATTAAAACAGATGCATTTTTCAGTATCTTGTGTTATAATTTTTACATACAACTTACATATTGAGGTGAGCTTTATGGAAAATAGCTTCGGCAAGTTTTTGAAAGAGAAACGTTTGGAAAAAGGGTTAACACAGAAGGAATTGGCAAATTTACTGTATGTATCAGAATCGGCAGTAAGTAAATGGGAGAAGGATGTTGCTCACCCTGACATTACTCTTCTTACTAAGCTTGCACAAATTTTGGGCGTTACTGAGCATGAGCTGATAACGGCAAGCATTGATAAACAAACGAGGGAAGAAAAAACACAAGCAAAAAAATGGCGCACCTTTTCAATGTCGTGGAGCTTGTTTTTCTACATTTCTTATGGCATAGCGCTTTTGGTTTGCTTTATTTGCAATTTGGCAGTCAACGGTACCTTAAGTTGGTTTTGGATTGTTTTTTCATCATTATTACTTGCGTTTACGTTCACCAATCTCCCAAAGCACATAAAAATGCACCGTTTGATTCTGATCCCGCTTTCGATGTTTTCTGCCCTGTGTATTTTGCTTGCCACCTGCGCTATTTACACAAGGGGCCACTGGTTTTGGATAGCGTCTTTGTCGGTGCTTTTAGGCTTAGTTATTATATTTGCGCCAATTTATATATCCAAATACAGCATTTTTTCTAAATTAAAGAAATACAATGATTTTGTTTCAATTGCAATTGATTTTTTGTTGCTGAACATTCTTCTTATTGTCATTAATGCATACACATTTGGCAGCTGGTATTTCAGCGTAGCCTTGCCAATTGTTTTTTGCGTATACTTAATTCTTAATTTGATAATTAGCGTGCGGTTCTTGAAAATCAATAGATTTTTGAAATCAAGCATCGTTTTGTTCCTTATAAACCTCTTTTTATATGCGCCACCCATGCTTTTAAAGGTGGAAAATGCCTCCATTCAAAAAGAGCTTAATGATGCTAAAATTTTAAATGCAGATTTTTCAAAATGGATTGCAGGTGTAACACTTGAGGCAAATATTCACTGCATTATTTTCCTGACAATTCTAACAACCGCTGTATCCTTGCTGACTGTTGGACTGCTTCGGTATATTAAAGCTAAAAATAAGAACAGCAAATAGATATCGCCCTTCTATCACTTCCCCTTCAAAGCAAAAAGACACTCATTTGAGTGTCATTTTGCTTTGATCGAATAACGGTCCCATAGCTTTGTAAGCCGGTTTTTATTGCTTTACGGTAACCCGTTTCCGGATGTGTCCAAATGTATTGCTCGGCTTCAAAAATCATATTTTGATATTTTTCTACATAATCAAGCAGTTCTTTCATTTTCTCTCTCCTTTTATTTAATTCTTGCACACAGATTATAGCATTTATACCATTTATATTTAACATTTTTATTAAATCAAATGATATTTTCACCTTCGTTTGTTTGCTAAATTATTGAATTCAAGCATTTATTATGGTATAATTAATTAAAGCTTACTTGAGAGGTGATATTTATTTCTAACAGGTTTTATATTGATAAAGAAGTAACTGCTATGGCAGATGCTCGGTTAAAAAATGATATTCTGTCAAAGCTTTTTAATAGGTTTACATATGAAGTGTCAGCATTGAAAATTGAAGGCGGTATCCCAAACACTTTTGTGATAGGGGCTGTTAAAATTCCCGAAATTCCGCAGGGGTGTGAATATGCTCTTTTGGTAAATGAAAATGGTGTTGCTATTGTAGGCAATGACTATAGCTCGCTCCTTCGCGGCTACTTTTCCATGCTGATGAAAATCCGGCGTGAGATGGGTAAAAAAGAGCTTTTTATCGACCCTGTGTGCGAAAATAAAGCATATGATATTAAAAATCGCATGATACATTTATGCGTTTTTCCTGAAAATTCTCTGTTGGAAATCAAGAAATACATACGCCTTTTTGCCGTTCTTCAATACACCCATGTGATAATTGAGTTTTGGGGAATGTTTAAATTTGACATACTCTCTTCTATTGCTTGGGAAAATGCCTTTACAAAGGATGAGGTGCGAGAAATAATCAGTGAGGCAAGAGCGCTTGGGCTTGAGCCTATACCTATGTTTAATTCCCTTGCTCATGCCTCCGGAGCCCGTTCAATAAGTGGAAAGCATACTACACTTAACAGCGATTTATCCCTTTACCATCTATTTACGCCTGACGGCTGGGCTTGGGATTTGGAAAACGAGGATGTATGGACTTTATTTAAGGAAATAAGGCGTGAGCTTTATGATGTCTTTGACGGGTGTGAGTACTTCCATTTAGGCTTCGATGAATCCCACGCTCACAACCAAAATCCCTATTTAAAGGAAAGGCTTTCCTACTATATGTCACGATTGACAAAAGAGGTGCAAAGCGAGGGCAAGCGCCCTATGATATGGATGGATATGCTTTTACCTCCGGATGCCTTTTCTAATATGGTTGGAAATCGCCATTCTATAAAGCCAAAGGATGAGTGCGTCAAAATAATCAACGCTTTAGCAGACAATACAGTTTTTGTGGATTGGGAATACTCCGTAAAAAAAGCACCTATTAGCAGCCTCATTTATTTTAAAGATTTAGGAATTGACATTATGGGTGCTTCTTGGTTCGACATAGAAAATGCGGGCGCGCATATTGATACAATTTCAGCCCACAAGCTATTTGGTTATATGCACACAACCTGGCACACAATATCAAGTGATTTACCAAGCATAATTTCTATTGCAAGCAAGCTTGGCGCATCTCTTCCTGTTTGGGAAAATGAGAGCAATAATCAAATGATATTGTCGGTGCTTTTGAGAGCTGTAACTATTGAAAAGGTTGATTATTATTCTTGCGGTTGGGTTAAAAACCAAATTTCGTAATTCAATTAAGATTGATAACTCGCTCACCAAAATGAAAAGACAGGTTTAAAGCCTGTCTTTTTTGATTATTCAAATGAATTTAAAAGATAGCGCAAATCTAAGCCACATAGCTTTTTCCTGTCTTTGCTCTTAGCTTAACAATCTGATTTTCTTTTATTACTCACAAACTTCAATGATGCTATGAATGTCTATGCGAGGAATTTCTGTTAGGATTCTGCCATCTGAGGTACGCTCAAATGGAAGGGGTGTTCCCTGTGGCTGAAGGATTAATTTTTTAGCATTCGGGGCTAAAATTGATAGCTTTACATCAAGGACAGGTGGAATGTAGTCATCAGTGGTGCTTTCCTTATCTGCATGAGCTCCACCACCGTTTACAAGCTGAAGCATTGTTATGCCATCCTTTTTGGTAACTGCAATTTCAAGCCTGCCAAGAGCTGACTCAATTTTAACAATTGGCTCATATGCCTTTGAGATTTCCTTCATCAGCTCTCTGTGCATATACTGTGCAGAGCTTAGGTACTGAGAGCCTATATCAAAGCCTATTAACGTTATTGCTCCCTTGCCATAATTAACTTTAACCGACAATTTAAGGGGGGACGTGGTTGTTTTTTCGCTAAAGCTTGCAACCGTCTTACCCGCTGCTATAATCTCGCACGGTGCGAACAGTGAACCATAGCTACGGCCATCCAATGTAAAGGAATAAGGAACAAGCTTGTTTGAGGTTTTGTTGTTGTGCCCGTCCTCTGAGCCCTTAATTTCAGTTTCAAAAAACTCCTTTTGCTCCTTACATCCAAATGCACCGCTTGCTTTTGCAAATATCTTACAGGTGTTCTTACCCGAAAGCACAAGATTACCACCGTTTTCAGCATATTCTAAAAGGATATTTACAGTTTCCTCTTCAAGTCCGTAATAAAGCTCCGGGACAAAGAGCATTTTATATTCATTTATGCTTTGCTTTAAGGTATGCTCACAGACAATTTCAAGGCTTTGACCTATATCACAAAGTAACGCCGTCATTCCCATTACTCTTTCGTAGCCTGTTCTTGAATATAGATGTGTAGATTCTCTGTATCTGTCGTATGTGGACAAAAGCAAGGCAGACTGGTGAATAAGCTCTGCCCTGTGGCAATATGGCTTTCGCTCTAATACAAAGTCCGATAGCTCCTTTAACCCCTCTAGCTCCCACATTTTCGGTGAGCCATCTCTTTGCTGCGGTACATAGTCCTGAAATGCTCCGCCTACGGATATTACGGCTGCCGCCTCCTGCTTTAACTGATTTACGTGCTTAGGCACATATGATGCTTGACCTGCAATATTATTTCTGAAGTTCCAAGACATAAGATCCCAAGCATATCCCTTTTGCTGAGCAAGCGCTCTTGCTGCGTATCTTGCAGAATTGAAGGAGTTAAGTGGGTTCAAATCTCCTGACAAAAAGTCCACATTTACAGACACTCCCTCCGGCATATGGTCGCTAAACGCCCAATTCGAGCATATTTCAAAGCTTGGATATTTTTCGTGAACTGCATCTATATAATGACTAAGATATCTTTTAAAAAGTGTGCGATGATAGTCCCTGTATTCATGAAAATACGGGTCCTTGTCGGTGGCGGGGATTTTGCCATTCAGGCTTATCCCTGTTTCTTTTTCAAAATCCTCAAGGGTTTTTTCCGAAAAGTCTGCAAGTGCCATCCAGCACTCGCCGTCAACCCATACTCCATCAACCTCATAATCTCCTGCAAGCTCCATCAACTGAGGAATCATCAAGTCATCTGCGTAAGAGCCATTTAGTTTAGTTGAGCCAAAATGGCGATAGCCATCTGCCATAAGGACCTTTTCCTCCGGATGCTCACTACAGTATTTTACATCATATACACCTGAGTAGTGCATATAAAGAGCTATATTTTTTTCTCTTGTTACCTTTCTCCAAAGCTTTAGGGGATCTGACATAAACTCCGGCATTGCATTGCCTAATTTTGACGGATATGATGTCCAGCCCGGGTGCCCTTTACAGTCTATTTGAATAAAATCAGGCTTTAATAGGTGGCATATTCTTCTAATATCCTCTTCCATTAAGGTGCCGCCCTGTATTCCATCGCTTGGATTTGCGTGAAAGTCAAAATGTAAGCCCCAAAAACTTTCTTTTCTTTTCTTCATATAGATCTCCTAATTACAAATAGTATTTTTAAGCCTCTTTTACATATAAATGTGTGAATGTTTTAATATGATTTTATCATATTGCTACCATAAAATCAACATATGTTTCCCTCTTACATGATATTTATTGCAAAAAGCCGTATGGAAAAATCCATACAGCTTTTTACATTTTATAATAGTGCGTTGAGAGTCATTTTACTGCTTATTATCAGTCCACAAATCGTCCTTGCTCTCTTCCTTTTCGGTATCTTCCTTGTTGCTACCTAATTGAAGAGTTGATGAGCTGACTGTGCCCTCATTCTTATTTTGTGTATCACTCGAAGCGCTTTCATTATCAATCAAGGAGCTATGAGTTGTAGAGCTACTTGGTGTGGAGCTATCTGTTACCGAGCTACTTGATATTGAGCTATCTGTTACCGAGCTGCTTGGTGTGGAGCCATTTGGTGTAGAGCCGCTTGGTGTTTGCTCCTGATTTTCACCGCAGGCACACAAAATTGTTAAAACAACAGAAATTAAAAGCGCGGTAAATATTTTTTTAAGCTTCATTGTTAAAACCAAAATAAAGCATTGAAAACTGCACTTTTTGAATCCCCTGAATCAACGCCTTCAAGGGCTTCTATTGTAACGCCGCTTGTGGCTATTACGTCCTCAACCTCGATTTGTGAAATTTCTATTTTAGGAGATATATATTTATTCATTTACTGCCTCCGTGATAAAAAGATTATCGATACAGTTCCAATATTCCTGAGCAACCTGCTCGTCAGTCAGAGCTGTATTATAAATTTTTGCATCAAAAAGCTCATAGTTTGCGTATTCACTTATTGCTTCTCCTCCATACTGTGGGTTATATCCTATACCGATTACATAATCGTTGCCGGAACCACCCTTGAAGCTGCCCTCTCCATAATCAGCAGAGGCTACAAGAATACCGTTTATGTATAGCTTCATTGTATTTGTTTCCTTGTCATATGAGCCAACGATATGAAGCAAGTCCCCTGCTATTGCAAGTGGCTCTGAGCCGCCCATATTAGAGGTTGAGGAATATGCTCCTGAGCCGTTTGAGTTTGGCTTTGTTGAGCCGATTTGTAAGGTGAGCTGTCCGCCCGCCTGCTTACGCAAGTAAAGCGTTGTTCCGCCTCCGTTACAGGATGTAATAAGACCTACGGTCTGGCCCGGAAGCTTTTCAAGACGGATAAATATTTCAAAGGTTGATGAGCCCATAACGAAATCGCCCCACTCTGAATCAGAGGTGATGTCCTTAAAGTTAAGGGTCATATAATACCGTTCCTTATTTTTATCCCCTGTAAAGGTGTTTGCTGTTGCTTCCATATCGTTATGATTAACGGTAGTTTCGCTAATGCCGCCACCTGTAACGGTAACTGTTGCATTGCCCTTTGCATCGCTTATTTCTCCGCCGCTCATATCTAAATCAAAGTAAGCATCGGGAACTTCAATTGGCTCTGTCGGACGGCTAATCTCTACTCGCTCATCGCTTGGCTCCTCTATGTCAATTCCCGGGATTCTTTCACCGTCGTAAAGCTTTCCGTCATATGGCAAGTAAAGCTCAAAGCTTTGAGCGCCTGAAACGAATACCTGCTTAATTGTTTTGCTCTCTGTTGAGATATAAAAGTTTGCACTTGCGTCCTTGTTTGATTCGTACCATGAAAGCGGTGCAGGGTAAAGAGCGTATGTAGCATCTGCGTTCATATAAAGGGTCTTAATAGTGCCACCGTTGTTCAAGCCGTGATGGGCAATTTGTATAAAATCACTCTTCAAGCTTGAGCCAAATACGCTATTCAAGCGAGATGCGCCAACATCGGATACATCACCTAAGAATAGCATTTTCTGTCCTGCAATAGTTACTGTAAATATTGTAGAGGAGGAATTGAAGTCATAATCTGCAACTGTTTTCGGGTAAAGATCCTCAAGGGTTTGCAAGATTTCAATCTCTGCATCTGCATAGTAGAATTTATAGCCGCTATGAAGCTTAACTATTTCTGTATCCTTTAAGTACGTTGATATTACATTCATAAAGTTCCTATATCTTTGCTTAGTGCCATCAAGCATATAGGATGAGCCACTGTTTGAAATGTCACTGTCAGATGGGAAATTATAAAGAAGCTGCTTGATTGTAACGCTGTTATAATACTTCTCAACAAAGAAATTGAATGTACCGATATGGTCACCGTGACAGTGGGTGAAAATCCAGCCTGCGATAACAATATCATTGCCCTCACCTGCTAATGCTGCCAAGGTGTTATAAAGCTTAACTGCTTCATTTTCATTGCTATCGCACCAGCCACCGTCAATTATAAAGAATGTGCCGTCAGAGAGCTGAATTACATATGACATACCCTCGGCAACGGATGCCTCAAGCTTAATTTGTGTGATAGATGGACTTGTTACCTTTTCAAAGGTAGGCTTTGTCATATTTTGCGGTAATGCAGTTACTGTTTCCTTGGTAACTGTGGCTTTACCCTCAGATGTAATGTAAGCTACGTTAATAAGAGTAACCCCCTTTTTGTAGGTGTAGAAAAGGTTTTCGTTTATGGAGTTTTCCAAAAGCTTTTCATAGCCTGCATTTTCAAGAGAAAGAATGTATGAATTAAGCTCCTCAATGTCTGTGTTGCTGATTTGGAAAACAACTGTGTCATCACTGCTCACACTCTTTGTAAAGGTAGCATTTTTATGACCGTAGCCAACAACACCGTCAATATCTATCTTTGTTTCATAATCCTTAAAGCTGACTATGTGATTAAGCACATCAAGAGCTGTATCGTTGCCCACAAAGTCACCGTCATCCAAGGTAGCCGAAGCTACACGAACAATAGAAACGGCATTTAAGCCTGTTTCTAAAACAGCAGATGCAAGCCTGTCAGACAAAACTGTGTTTACAAGGCTGATGCTCTCTTCCTCTTTTTCATTTTCAAATAATATGTAGCCAAGAATTACAAATTCTGTGTTATATGCGTCCTTATTATCAGGGAAGCCTGTCAATGCAAATCTAAAGGAATGATAATCTTCTCCCTTTGTTGCATCATTGTATCCATACTGCTCCTCTCCATCCTTCATAGCGGGGGCAAAAACAATCTTACCGCTTGCGTTTGCCTCATCGGAAAGAAGATCACCGTTTACAGATGCCACAATTTCTTTGGTGGAAATAACTGTACCGTATTCAACCTTCATACCCGAAAGAGTGCAGAATGCCTCGTAGGTGGATTTATTCACGTGGAATTCGCCACGAATGCCTGAGCCTTTTCCAAGATAAATAGCAACTCCTGTTGACTCAAGCAATGGGTTGGTTGCATTAAAGCCTTTTCCGTTTGATGTAGCAACAAATTTGTCATTAGTTGTGGTAAAGTATCCATCAATACCGTAGATATTACAGTTACCGGCAGTTTCAGCTACAAAGGCAGCCACTGTTGATGTGTTTGTTGCTGAAATTTTACCTGTATTAAAGCAATTTTTAAATGTACCGCCATTTATGTGACCGCAAATGCCTGCTACATTGTAGCCATTACCGTGAACTGTGCCTGCGTTATAGCAATTGGAAATAACAACTATGTTTTTTCCATTGTTCCAAACGCAACCGACAATACCACCCATATCAAGTCCGTTTGAAATTGGGCTTTCACCAATGATAGAGCCATAATTTACACAGTTGGTAACAGTGGCAGAATCAACGATTAAGCCAACAATACCACCAATGTTTTTTCTACCTGTGATTGTTGCGTAGTTTACGCAGTTATCAACGTTTGCGGAGCCTGTAAGCTTACCTGCAATACCGCACACCTTGTCTGAGCCCTTGATATTGCCTGTTACGGTAAGATTTTTAATTTTACCCGAAACAACACCAAAAAGGGAGTCATAGGTGTTTGTGCCGCTTGCAGCGCCTACAATACTAACATCTATTGTGTGTCCGTTACCGTCAAATAAGCCACTGAAGGTGCCTTCAACAATTGCGCCCGTATCAGATGAAACAGAAATGTCAGCATCTAATTTATAATGTGCCGAGAGGTTGTCCTTAATTGAAACAAAATCATCTGCTGTTTCAACTATATAAGGGTCGTTTTCTGTTCCCGTACCCGACATAGCATTAGCTGTCAGTACAAGAAAGCACGATAGCACAACAATTGTTGCAAAGATTAACAAAAGTTTTCTTTTCATAAATTTCTCCTTGTTTTTTATTTTTTTCTATATTATAATGTAATTGAGCGATATTGTCAATTAAACGTGATTTTTATGAGCGATTCACTCATATTTCGATTGTTTTGTTTGAATATGCACTCATTTTTAACATAGTGGAGGTCAAAATGGCTTTTAAAGATAGAGAAAACAGTATACTTGAATATTTAGGTAAAAACCGCGAGGCTACAGTAGATGAGCTTTGCGCAAAATTTTTCGTTAGTGTTGCCACAATACGCAGAGACCTTAAGGCGTTAGCTGAAAAGGGTAAAATTATAAGGACTCACGGCGGTGCATTTTTAAGCGGTTTCCCCGGGGAAAGCATACCGCAAGAGCTAAGAGAAAGGGAGTTTGTTGAAGAAAAGGATATTATTGCAAAAAAATGCCTTGACCTGATACATGATGGGGATTCTGTTATGATAGACGCATCCTCTACCTGCTTACAGCTTATTAAGCTTTTAAGCGCAAAAAAAGCAATTGTGCTTATAACAAACAGCACAAAGGCATCCTTTATTTCTGCAAAAACAGGTGTTAAAACTATTGTTACGGGTGGCGAGGTTTCTAAAACCTCCTTTAGCTACATAGGCTCCATTGCCGAGGAGACTATAAGAAAGTTCAATGCTGACATTTGCTTTTTCTCTGTTTGCTCCCTATCTCCCGATGGACTGTTAACAAACAACTCGACCTCTGAAAATCAGCTTTGCAGGGTTATGCTTGAAAAATCAAAAAAGTCAGTTTTGCTATTAAACTCACAAAAAATAGGGGAGCCTAAGCTGAACACCCTTTGCACCCTTAATGATGTTGATTTCGTTGTTTCGGAAAAGAATATTTCGGATAAATTCCCCGGATACGAGGAAAAATTTATATAACAAAAGAAAAAGCCGTATGGATTTTACTCTATACGGCTTTTCTGTTATTCAGTTAAATGCAACAGTCAATTTATATTCAAATGTTGCGTATTTTATTATGCTGCTTCTTCTGCCGAAGGCTTTTTTGCTACATCATTATATGAAACAAAGCTATATTTTTCGTTTCCGTCAGGTGTGCCGGGCTGGATATAGGAATACTCTGTTGCTTCGCCATCTGTTACAGCCACATATGCGCCAAGTGCAAGCTTGTAGTCCTTTTGCGCCTCTGTAAAGCCGACCACCTTTAAGTCAAAGTAGTTAAAATCGTTCTTTATTTCTGCGTTGATAACTCCGTCTGCTGTTTCATTGTCATTTACGAATATATCATTGTCACCGAGCCTGCTCTTTAACACCGCAAATACACCGTATTTTATTGTCTTGCCCGCTACCTTTTCATATTCTGCAATAGCTTCTGTGTTCACTGTAAAGCCTACTGCAATTCCGCCCTTACCAACCTCAGGTGCGGAATAACCAAGGCAGATAAAGAGTGCGGGTGCTTCCATATTTTCTGTGTATGGGCAGCCCGGGTTAGTACAGGATACTGTTTTTGTACCCACTGCACCAAAGCTTAAGTATGAAATTGAAGTAATTTCATTGTGATCAGGATTTTCCTTAGGCACGTTTACAGAGCCACAGCGTGTACAATTGATTACGCAGGGATTAGTGTCATCAAGATGCTCTCCGTTATAATAATAGTCACACTGATTTCCGAATGTTATCGCAGCTTTGGAAAATGCAGTCTTAATAGAATCAACTATTGAATCTGTTTCCTTACCTGTATAAACAACATCGGTCAGATACAATGTCATATCAAGGGCATTAGGGTCAACGCTTGTTATACCACTATGTAGCACAACTTGATTTATACCGGGGCTCCAGCAAAACTGCTTTGCCTTAATGCTTGTTACGCCCAACGGAACAGTAAATGATGTAAGAGACCTTGCCTCAGTAATTGAACCCATATATGTTACTGAGTCAGGCAAATAGAGTGTTTTTAGCGAGCCAAGACCTGACTGGTTTGCTCCTCCACCGCCTGCTCCGCCAAAATACTCAAAGCCCTCGGGGAAAATAAGCTCTTTTAAATTCGGGCAATTGTAAAATTGATTGCTCTCTGTTCTTTTCAAGCTCTTGGCGTTTGACATATCAATGGTTACAAGAGAGGAGCAGCCGTAAAATGCGTATGCCCCAATGCTTACGCAGTCTCTTGGTACATTTGTCCATTCAAGACCGTGAGAGGTGTAAAACATATTTCCGCTGATTTGCGTTAATGTGTCGGGGAAGCGTACATATTTAAGGTCATTATATCCCTTGAAAATATCTCCTGTTACCCTTTGAACATTTTGAGGAACCTCGGCCCTTATAACACTGTTTTTGTAATATGATTTTCCTGTTAATTTATTAAGCTGTGAAAAATCCGTGGTTGTATTAATGTTGTTTGTAAAAATGTAGTATGCTGGATATGTATGATATTCCGCACCATCATAAAGCACTACCCTTGATGTGTAAGCATCCAAACGTCCATCATCACCGAACACCGATTTTTCATCCATCCCGTCAACGATTTCCACGTCACCGAATTCATTTGTTGTTGCAGCACCAACCGAAATGGCAAGCAGGCAGAAAAGTACGCTTAAAATCGCTAATGTAAAAATATTCTTTTTCATTTTCTTCTCCTCTTTGTTTGATTTATTTTATTCGCAAGGGTTAACAAAATTAATTAAATCCTTTGGGATTTCAAGAAGCTCTCCGCCACGCTTTGCAGACTCGTTAGCGATTATGCCCGGCAGAGATATTCTGATGCCCATGTCAACATCAATGGGTGGGTCCTTGTCCTCTACTATACATTTAATAAAATCGCGCATCATTTTGGCATCCACACCGCCGTGACCGTAAACGTCACCTGTGTTTGACAGCTTGACGGGGATTTCAAAATACTTCTCAAAGGTGTTTGGCACCTCATAAAGCTTAGCAAAGGATGTTGCATCCTCAAGGGGCTTGGTTTTGTCTGTAAGAATGGACCCCTTTGTACCGTAAAGCGCAAAGTTATGGTCATAGCCAACATACATTCCAAAGCCGATAAATATGCGAATTACTGCACCCTTTGCGGTTTTGAAAATCGCTATTCCGTTTTCATCCCCTTGGCTATACTGATTATACCTGGCACTGCTTGGCGCCATACAGGAAACGCTGACGGGGTAGTCATCCATTATGTAAAGCAGCGGACCTAAATTGTGCGTTAAATATGTTATTGCGTTATTATATCTGCGCCAATGGGTTTTTGGCTCATATTGCTTAATCTCATCGGGATGTGTTGCGTGCAAATACTCGGACTCTGCGTATAAAATATCACCGAATTTTCCATCCTCACGCATTTTTTTCCACGCCTCAATAAACGCCCAATAAAAGCAGTTTTCCCCTGCCATATATTTAAGCTCGGGGTGTGATTTTACCGCATCACGTAAAATTTTTGCCTCTTCCACCGTTTCAATTACGGGGATTTCGCTTAAAACGTGCTTCCCTGCCTCAAGCGCCATTAATGTATGCTTTGTATGTAATGGCTTGTCTGTGGCAATATAAACCGCATCAATATCGCTTTTTAAAAGCTCCTCTATGCTATCAAAGCAGAGTAAATCCTTAACTCCGTTTTTTTCATAGTCCTTTTTGCAGGCCTCAAGGGCTTCCTTGTCACTATCGGCAACAGCACGGATAACTACATTGTCATCCCCTATCACTGTCCACGCCACATATGCCCCTCTTTTAAGCCCGACAACGCCCAGCTTTATTACTTTATTTTCCATGTTATAACTCCTCTTTTATATTGCCCTTAATCAGCTTTTTTTGCACAGATACGAAATAGAACACTACCCCGATCAGTATGGGTACAAGCTCTGCAAGGGTTGTTCCAAACCAATATCCCATATATCCCCATTTGAGTAAAGCACCGAAAATAATCGCCAATCCGATTCTTGCAACAAGGGCGTCAAGCAGGGCGACAATTAAGTTAATCCGTTTATTTCCGCTTCCGTCAATCAAAGCCCTTGTTACAGGCCTTATTCCCGCATTTACCAAGGAAAAAATCAAAATCGGCAAATAAGGATACACCAATTCAAGAACGCTTTCTTCTTTTGTAAATATGCTGAAAATCGAAACAGGGCAAGCAAGAAATAATACTATAAGCAATGCTGAAACGGACAGGGAAACAGCGCCTACACGTATCAGTGTACCGTTCACCCGCTTTAGCTTTTGGGCGGCAATGTTTTGCCCTATTACCATCGCCCCAGCAGCGGATAATGCGCCAAGAACCAGATCAACGGTGGTTGCAATATTTGCCCTTATACCTGCAAAGGCAGAGACCGTTACTCCAAAATCATTTGTCATTGAATTTATTACCATACCTGCAATTTGTATTGCAGAGTTATTGATTGCCATAGGAATAGCCAATTTTATAAATTTGGAAAGCTCCTGCCTGTCCCAGATACAAAAATCCTTAAATTTAATTGTTAGCCCAAATGCATCCCTTTTCCTTGCAAGAACGGTAAAAGACAGTACAACGCTTACAAGCTGGGCAATAACTGTCGCTATGGCTGCGCCGCCAACACCCATATCAAGACCAAGAACAAATAAAACATCAAGAGCTATGTTAAGTCCGCAAGCAATTGCAATGAATATAAACGGATGCTTTGAATCCCCCAGCCCTCTGAATATAGCGCTTATGATATGATAAAAATAGATTGGCACTATACCAAAAATGCAGATTAGCGCATATTCATAAGCGCCCTCATACGCTTCCCCTGGGGTATTAAGCAAATCAAGCATTAAATCAGCAAAGGGCAGCATTATAAATACAGATGCGATTGCAATTACAAAAATAAATCCGCACACCGTGCTTATGAATTTCGATATTCGCCTATGCCCGCCTGCGCCTATCATCATTGCTATGATAACCTGCACAGCTGACGCGAAGCCACCTATAAATGCGTTTAAAAACATTGCGACAGAGCCGCCTATTGACACTGAAGATGTACCCACCTCTCCAAGCCTTTGACCCACTACTATCATATCCACTGTATTAAGCATAATCATCATAAAATGAGAAAGCAGCACAGGGATAGCAAACCTGATAAGGTGTGATGTGAGATTACCCTGTGTAAAATTTTTAATTTCAGTACCTTTTTTCGCCCCGTCCAAGCAAAACACCTCTGTAGTTAAAACTCTCTATATAGTCATTTTAGCAAAAGAAAAACAACATGTAAATGCAAATTTTCGTGTTTGATTTGTAAAAAATCCTTAAAATATATCTTCTCTCTTGACATTTTTTATAAAAAAATACATAATAAAATAAAAGAGGTTAAGGAGCAGACTATGAGTGAAAGTATATGCCGTTTTATGTCAGCAAAGAATGAAGATTCAACTATACAAGCGGTTCGTTTTGTTTACGAAACCGAATGTCATTCTTTGACACAGCCATTTTTACACCCCATATATGTTTTTCATATAGTTACTAAGGGTACTGCCGTTTTCCGTATTGGAAACAGCAAGTATTCTTTAAAAAGAGGGGATGCTTTTTTTGCTTTTCCCGCCTTTCCCTACTATCTGGATGCTGATGATGAATTTGAATATATTTACATAAGCTTTATGGGAAACGGGGCTACCTCTCTGTTGCCAAAATGCAACATAACACCCGAAAACCCGTATTATGCTGATTTTGGCTTTCTTTGTACAATGTTTGAAAATGCCATAAGACGCATAACCCCATCCAACTCAAATTTACTTGCAGAGGCTGTTCTTTATTACGCGCTTTCGTTTTTCGATAGCGGGGAGGGTGAGTATGAGAACGATGAACAAAAAAATTCAAGCAACATTTTTCAGAATATAGTGGATTATGTAGATTATCATTATAGGGAAAGCGACATTTCCCTTGGCAGGCTTGCAAATGTATTTTCGTACACTGAAAAATATCTTTCTTCGCTTTTCAAAAAGAATATGCAAATCGGTTTTATAAGCTATTTAAATAACCTAAGAATTCAGTATGCGTGTGAGCTTATTCAAAACGGCAATATGAATATGTCGGAAATTGCTGTTGCCTGTGGGTACAGTGACTACTCATATTTTTCAAAGGTATTCAAAAAAATTACGGGACATTCCCCAACAGATGGCTTAAAATACTTAAAAAACCAATAGCTGTACGTTCCGTCAATTAAATATATAAGGTGACACAGCCACGGTATAAATCGGTTGCTTGTGTCACTTTTTATTTTTCATTAAAAGCAAAAAACATCTTTTATTCTTGCCAATCATAACCACCAGTGCAACCGGTGGTATGCACACCCCTAGAAGGGGTCATTACATGCTTAACCTCGGGGGAGGCACTGAAATTTATCATAGCATTACACGCGCCACTTTTCGCAAACGAATAAAAATCCACCAGCTTAGTGAAGTGAACCATTTTGTGCAGACAGCACAAAATGGTTCACTTCATTATGGCGGGGTTTTCTATATACAAAAAGAGGGCAGAACGCTAATACGTAATGCCCTCTTTTCCTTCTCGTGAGGTTTTTGATGTAATAGTAAAGTCAAGCTGTCAATTCTCGCCCCAGACAAGCCTAAAACTGATGATGTAACCTCACTTGTCAGACCCTCAATACTTTTTTGCTATAACAAGGTGTTGATATTGGTAATTTAAGCTTACTTGTTTTTTACGTAAAGAACATATTCATCTGTTTCAGCAACGCTTGTAAAATTCTCAGACAAGTATAAGCCCAATTCCGTTATGTCCTTTTTGATATAAATACATTCTGCATAAAACGCCAAACGTCCGTAATCTGTAGAGTATTTAAGCCCTGCGGCAATTGCGGGACTATCAATATAAACAGTTTTCAAGCTCTCGCACAGATAAAATGCATTTACGTCAATCTCGGTTACTTTTTCAGGAATTTTAATCTCTGTCAATCCCGTTCTCATGAATACACCGTAGCCGATTTTGGTCAGTGTCTGTGGCAAATCCGCTCTTTTTAAGCTCAGGCACACGGATGCAGTGTTTTTGTTCAATTCCGTCATACCCTCAAAGGTTACGTACTCAAGCCCCACATCTCCCTCAAAAAGCCACTGTCCTATGCTTGAAATATCGCCCGAAACCTTCAAATATTTTACCGCTTCATTTTGGGCAAAGGCATTATCGCCAATCTCCTTAAGCCCGTTGCCCAGGTGTATTGCCGTTGCAACCTCATTCCTTGAGCAGCCGCGAAGTCCTATTTTTTCAACGCTGTCCGGTAAGGTAATGCATTTTAGTGTAGGTGAATATCTTATTGCCCAATCTCCAAGCTCAGTAACGCCATTTGGCACAACAAGCTCTGTCGGTCCTGCTACCCTATAAAACATCCAGTCTCCGATATATGTTACGCCGCTGTCAATTTCAATTCGATTGTATGTCCATCCGTTTGGGTTCCACTTGTCATACTCTGCCCTTGTACAGTAATCGTTTGCTGCTGCCCCTTCCTGAAATACCTCCTTACGGTATCTGTACCAGGGAGAAACATACCCAATAGATGTCTTTTCTCCGTTTATTATTTCCGTGTTAGCGCTTTCAACATAAGTTTTTCCTTCTGTAAAGGCATAGGCGGTGTGCCCTGTTGTTTGGGCATAGTTGTCAATTTCCTCCGCTGTCATTCCGATTAGAATACCCTTTACAAAATCATAGGATCTGCCTGTGCCGCTGATTTTGAGAAGCCCGTCTGAATACAGTGCCCAGGTCAGATTTTCACCACAGGCGCCACTGTCTAACACAACCGGCGCGTGTATTTTGGAAATATATTCTCTTAAGCTTTCTATCTCGCTACGCAAGGAATCTACCATACCAATGCTGTATTCGTATTCGGGTATGACATAGGTTTCATCCGTTTTCGGTATATAGCCGATTGCACCGCTTTTTATCGATTCTATCCACTCTTCCTCTGTTCCTTTAAACTCCGGGTTGTATTTTTGATAGATTTCAAAGGCGGAAATACCTGCTTCGCCTTTTTCGCCGCGTATTCCTTGCTCGCCTTGGATACCTTGCTCGCCTTGGATTCCTTGTTCGCCTTGGATTCCTTGTTCGCCTTGGATTCCTTGTTCGCCTTGGATTCCTTGTTCGCCTTGGATTCCTTGTTCGCCTTGGATTCCCTGCTCACCATTTAGGC
>SVRE01000095.1 GCA_015065005.1 Oscillospiraceae bacterium | reverse complement strand
AACAAGCAAATTTTTGCTAAGCAAGGCTATCAAAAATTTGTACGGGAAGATGCCCTTTCTTTAAATGTTTCGACACGAAACGAAAGGGCATACAATGCGTCCCCAATCAAAATTCGCAAGCGAATTTCGAGTGGTCGCGCATTATCCGTAAGGATAATCAAAAACAAAAAGACAGGTATGAAACCTGTCTTTTTGTTTTTGGTGACCCGTAGTCGTGTCGAAGCCTGCACACTTTCACGCCCTGAATTTTTTGTAAAAACGCCCGAAAGTGTCGCATTTTGGCACTTTTTTCTTGCTTTTTGAGGCTCAGTTAGACTAATATTGAAAGCCTAATTTCGAACCCACTTCCAAGGGAATTTTTAACAAAAGCATCAATCCAAAAAAACGGCGATGCTTAATATTTTATTTTGCGCCAATTTTATAATATATATGTGAAGGCACTTATTTTTCAAAGCTTTCTTGAAATGCGTGCGACGTTATGTTATTATAGATTATAATAGATTATTTTTGCTAAAATGAGGATTGACAAAAAGTTAGTATACCTTTTTTTATTATTAATGATTTGATGTTTTAATATGTTCTTGTATTTCTAATGGGTGTTTACTTTTGTATGTTTTTATGATACAATAAATTTAACGAATTTTTATACATTGAGGTGGTATATATGATAATTGAAAATCGTATTAAAAAATTTGAAAATTTAGGCTTTGGAATGTTTGTACATTTCGGTCTTTACAGTGTTCACGGAAAGGGCGAATGGGCTTACAATATAAATATTACACCTAAGGACTATGAAAAGCTTTTTTATTTGTTCTCTCCTGATAAGGATTGGGCAAAAAACCTTGTTTCGGCAGCTAAAGGTGCAGGCTGTAAGTATATCACAATAACGACAAGGCATCACGATGGCTTTTCTCTTTATGATACCTGTGGATTGAATGAATACGATGCACCTCACTCAGCGGCAGGCCGTGATTTGATTCGTGAGTTTGTTGATGAATGTAACAAGGAAGAAATTGTTCCGTTTTTCTATCACACGCTTCTTGACTGGCATGAAAAAAGCTACAAGGAGAATTTTCCAAAATATCTTGAATATTTGCGAGCAAGTGTAGAAATTCTGTGTAAAAACTATGGCAAAATAGGTGGCTTGTGGTTTGACGGAATGTGGGATAAAAAGGATGAAAATTGGGAAGAGGATGAGCTTTATTCTCTTATCAGAAAATATCAGCCCGACGCTATGATTATTAACAATACAGGACTTTCTGCTCGTGGCGAGCTTGGTCACATAGAGCTTGACTCAGTAACCTTTGAGCGAGGTCGTCCCCGTCCTATCAATTTAGACGACTCTCCGAAATATATAGCAAGTGAAATGTGTCAGATTTTCGGCAATTATTGGGGATATGCAAAAAGAGATTTCAACTTTAAATCCCTAATTGAAATAATTGAAGATTTCTGCATTTGCAGAAGATACGGCGCAAACTATCTTCTTAATATCGGCCCTATGGGCAACGGTCAGCTTCGTCCACTTGACAAGGCAATGCTCGGTGCACTTGGCGAATGGGTTGATATTTACAAAGAGGCTCTTTATTTACCTCGCCCTGCTAAAATCGAAATTGAAAACAAGGAAAAGAACTTCCTTCTCAAAGGAAACGGTTGTTATTATTTCTTTGCCTATGATCTTGAGGTGTCGGCAAATATCAATGTTGAGCTTGCAAAGGAAAAACTCGACCGCAACAATGTGTTTACCTTCAATGAAAAAATCAAGTCAATTAAGTGGCTTGACAACGGTGAGGATGTAGTGTTCACTCAAGACGGAGAGAAGGTAACAATTATAAATGTTCCTCAGCTTTACGGTGAACACTATGTTGTAAGAATAGCAAAAATTGAAATATAAATTAGGGTATGATTATGGACATTAAAGAATTACTTGATAAAATGTCGCTAAAGGAAAAGCTATATCAGCTTGAGCAGTTTGATTCAAACGTAATTTTATACGATAAAAATATGCCTGTAACGGGACCGATTACAAAGCTTGAATTAGATGAGAAATACGTTTTTGAAACGGGCTCACTTGTAAACTCCTTTGGTGCAAAAAGAACAATAGAAATTCAAAAGAATTTTTTGGAGCATAGCAAGAATAAAATTCCCGTAGTCATTATGCAAGACGTTGTTCGAGGCTATAGAACGCTTTATCCTATAAATTTGGGACTTTCCTGCTCCTTTGATATGGAGCTTTGCGAAAAATGCGCAGCCATGGCAGCAAAGGAAGCGAGCATTGACGGTGTGCACATGACCCTTGCGCCTATGCTTGACGTGTCCCGTGATGCAAGATGGGGCAGAGTAATGGAAACAAGTGGAGAGGACACTTACTTAACTTGCAAAATTGCCAAAGCAACTACAAGAGGATTTCAAGGCGATGGAAAAAGCTATGGTCTTGGTGTAGGCTGTAAGCATATGGCAGGATACGGAGCACCTGAAAGTGGCAAGGATTATAATCTTTCTGATATGAGCGAGGTAACCTTGAGGGAAACATATTTGCCACCATATAAGGCATCAATAGATGAGGGTGCATTGCTGGTAATGGCAGGACAGCAAACGCTAAACGGCATACCCTGTGTCTTAAATACCCATCTTATGAAGGATATTTTAAGAGACGAATGGGGCTTTGACGGTATTGTAATTTCCGACTATAACTGTCTGGCAAGCACTGTTGACCACGGATATTGCGAAAATCACAAGCAAGCGGTAGAATATGCAATGCAATCGGGTATGGACATGGAAATGGCGACATCCTGTATCGTTAAATACGGAGAGGAGCTTTTTAACGAGGGCAAGATATCTATGGAGCAGATTGACAAGGCTGTTATGCACATTTTGAAGGTTAAGGAAAAATTAGGCTTGTTTGAAAATCCGTATCGCTATGCAAATCCCGAAGAAGCCGAAAAAATTCTCGGATGTAAAGAGCATAGAGAGCTTGCGCGTATAGCAAGTGAGGAAAGTGCAGTGCTTCTTAAAAACAATGGCATTTTGCCTTTTGGCAAAGACGTAAAAAATGTTGCACTTATAGGTCCGCTTGCAAATGAGAAGCAAATTGTTGGCTCTTGGTGGTGTGCATACGATAAAGATGAA
>SVRE01000040.1 GCA_015065005.1 Oscillospiraceae bacterium | reverse complement strand
CTCTTCTACGCTTTGACGGTATTCTGTCATTAAATCACGCTGATAGGATTCCCACCAGCCCATATTTGCATAATTCTTTTTAAGCTCCATAATGTAAACCTCCTATGGATTTTGACTTAATTTAATTATATATGCATGTAAGGCAAAAGTCAACAAAAAAAGCCGAATTAATCGGCTTTTTTATTGCGGAATATTCACTGTCACCTCACTGCCGGGATTGTTCAAAACAAGGGCAATTTTTACGTTTGCAGTGCCTTTCTTCTTCGATGCGGTAAACAGCATATTGTATTTTAAGGAAATATCTGTAATGTACCCATCCTTTACGGTAAGGGTAAGCTTGCAATCCTCATACTTAGTTTCTGTTTTGTCATCAACCGTTATATTAAGCTCCTTTTGAAGCAGGGCAAGAAGGTCACCGAAGGTGCTTGACAGCATTTCCCCGTCTATACCCTTTTCCATATTTAGCTTTTTACCTGTTTTTGAAATATCAGCATCTTCAAAAAAATCGCTCGGCAGCTTTTGTAAAATACCGTTTATCTTTTCATTATAGGCTCCGTTTTTCTTTGTATATTCCTCCAGTGAGCTCTTTGTATATCCGTTTTCTCCTTTTGTATATACATACTCCTTGTCCATATAAACGGTGTCACCCTTGATGCCATACTCACCCACAGTTAACTGCACCTTATCACCGCTTACCAGAATATCCTCAACAAGCTCATAGCTATCCGCCCCATTGCCCGCATTAACACTGATTTTAGTGTATACGCTTGCATCAATAAAGGTCAATGCCTTGGTTTTGCTTATTGCGCCGTTAACATCACTTTTGTTCGAGCAGGCGGTAAAGCTCAGCGCGGATACCGATAGCATTAATGCCAGAACAACAATGCCAAAAAACCTTTTCATAGCTTTTCATCCTCCACAACAACACCCTTGTATTCTTCCTTATCTTTTATGATTTCATCGACACGTGGTGCGGTTATTTTGCCACCAAGCACATTTTTTACGCTTAATATAGGCGTGGTAATTTGCGCTTGCACATAGCTTTTCTCAAAGGATAAATCACACCCGTGCATTTCACAATTTATAAGGGTTAAATTCTTGCAATAGCAAAGTGGCTGAGTGCCGATTATTATACAGTTTTCAAATGTTAAATTTTCGGAATACCAGCCAAGATATTCGCCCTTGACAGTGCAATTCCTTACTGTTACGTTCTTTGCGTGCCAAAAAGCATCCTTGGTATTAAGGTCACAGCCATCAAGCACCGCATTTTCTATGTATTGGAAGGAATACTTACCCTCCATTTGTAAATTCGTAAAGCTCAGATTCTTCGACCTTGCCATAAAATATTCGCCCTTGACATAAGAGCTTGTAATTGAAACGTCCGTATTGTCCCAGCCGAACTCACCTGACACGATATGACAGCTGTCAATTTTTATTTTTTCGCATTCACGCAATGCTTTAACGCCCCATAGCTTACTGTCCTTTATGCTTACGTGCTTAGAATACCACAGGGGTGCGCGGCAATTCTCTGTCATTTCGCAATTTATTATATCAGCCTTTTCATCATGCCAAAAGGGATAGCGCAGGTCAAAAAAGCAGCCCCGAGCAAGAATATTTTTGCTTTCCTTCAAGGCGCTTTCTCCATCCGCCTCACCCTCAAAGCGACAATTGATAACGCTTATATCTTCACTTTCGTAAAGAGCCCTTTCACAATCGAACACTTTTTCCTTGATAATTTCCATTTTAAATTCCTTTTGCTTTTCATTGATAATAATTTTAGCATAAAGCACACATATTGTCAACAAAAATAAAAAAGCACCGCAAAAGCGGTGCTTATTATGTTTGTTAATCAACCGAACAAATCCTCAATATCAACTATGCCGGTAATTGTGTCTCCGTCAACTTCAACGGAAACAAGAATAACATCTTCAAGCTGATTATCGTTATTATATTCAGGTCTAATATATTCTCTTTTCAACTCTATCTCCTCCTACAAACATAGTTATCCCAAGGTCTTAACCTTATTACGGTATAAGTATATCACAAAACCCTGCCATTGTCAATGTTTTTTTAAAATTATTTTGATTTTCACGGATTTTGTCACATTGCACAAAAAAATGTTTATTGCAAGCCTTGGCTTTGTATCATACCATAAATTGAATTGTAGGAAACTGTATAATACTTATCATCTGCGGTTTTACCAGCCACACACAAATCATCAGTATCCTGAACATAGTATGATTTGCCGCTAAGTTCCCCCGCCATTGTGCTATCAGAGTGAAGCATATATGCTGCTATTACAATTTCAGCACTGCCCCTGTCAACGGTAGTTATTGAACCGTCCGGATTTGTTACCTCATAAGAAATGCCCTTTGAGTAGGTCATTTTGTAGTCCATTGCGGTATAGGTAGTTTGACCGTCAGCAAGCATACTGTTTTCATCCAAATAAATACCCATTGAGCCAATGTCTGCACGAAGGTCACTGCCAACTATGTATTTAGAATCCAAAAGGAATAAAATACCTATTTCACACACACCATATACCTGCTCGTAAACAGCCAAGGCATCATGGTAAACCTCGTATCCATTTGAAAATGCGTGTACACCATTGTAAGTGCAAACGGAATAGCCTTTTGCTACAATGATAGGTGTCAGTGCAGTTTCAACGACCTCACTTAAGCATATACCGCAAGAGCCCTTTGCAACACCTGCGTGTTGAATGCCATTTGGATATGAAACACTTGTAACTGCTGAATTATGGTCAACTGCGTGCCCGCCAAACATATCGCAGGCATTAGAATTTAATGTAAAATATTCGTCAGTTCTTGTTATAAGCTTTCCAGAATCAAGCTTACCAAGCTTGCCGCTGCAAACACTCATAACCGCAACAAGAGCCTCTGCCTCTTCCTCAGTATAAGGACCTACAATATAGGACTTTACGTTTTGTGAACCGAGAGAAAAGCTGTCTTCTGCAATATTAGTAACGGTTACAGGGATAAACAAGCTGTTAATTCTATCACACTCAAAGGCCTGAGAGCCAATAGTATGCACTGATGTTCCCAAATAAATTGTATCTGCGTGCAAGCCCATAAATGCTTGGTCACCAATTGTAGCTATGGAATTTGATAGAATGATATTTACGCCTGTTGCCTCTGCCTCATGAAAGGCTCTTTTTGGAATTTCAGTTAGCTCAATACATCTTGAAAGGTCAATGCTTTCCATATTACATCCTTCAAAGCAGCCCTCTCCCAAATGAACCAGGTGATTATTGAAGACAAAGGATGTCAATGGGCAGCCGTGAAAGGCTCTGTAGCCTATGGTCTGCACCATTTGGTGGTTGTGGTCACCCGTTGCCCCAGCATCATTGGCTGCAAAGGTATCAAGCCCTACGCAGTGCGCAAAAGCAAAGTCACCAATGTTAAGCACGGTGTTAGGTATGTACACATATGTCAGTGTGCTTGACTCAAGAGCGTGGCCGCGTGGGTTATCATCAGTTACTGTTGGGTCCCAACGGCTATTGTCAACAAATGCCCTTTCCGGAATGTCTGTAACACCGTAAGGAATCTGAATTTGAACAATGCTCTCAACACTAAGTGTTGTACCGAGGTAAGCGCCCAATCTTTCAAAATTCCAGGTTAATGTGGACTCGTTTTCCAAAATATAATATGCAGGGTAAGTGGCTGTTTTTTGAGTGCCATTTACAGTGTACCTCAAAAGCACCTTGGCACAATTCTCATTGTACCAGCCATCGCAGTGTATGGATGAGCCGTGTGCCTCATCACCAAACAGGTGGCACTGGGGGATCACGCTGTCATCAATCTTTGGTTCCAACGCTGTAAAAGCGGGGTCAGCAGCTGATAATACTACAGTCAAAGCCATCGCAGCTGCTATTACAAAAACAGCAACAAGCAGTTTCTTTCTCATATTTATGCTCCTTAAGATTTATATATTATTTTACTATACTAATTATACACTTTTGCTTAAAGTTTTCAAGTAAAACTTGCGTATATATTATTTTTTTGTATAGTTGCATAATGTCAGAACGCTTTCTATTATAATTATTGACATTTTGTACAAAAGCTTTTTTTAAACAATGCTTAAATCCACAGCCTTAAATAAAATCCACTCTTTGTTATTTTTTAATAAGCTATGCAGTTTTGTAAATTAAATATACACTCCTTAAAAATTGCTGAAGCCTTGATTTTACCGTGCTTAGGCAAGAAAAAAGGGAGCCATTGCCCCCTTTAATCATTCAATTTCAAATTCCAAAATACTCTTTATTAAATCCTTTGAGCTTTCGTGCAGCTCCTTGTCCATTGTTTGCAGCCTTGGCAGTATGCACAAAACAGTATCATCAGGCAATTTTTTCAACGCCCTTCCCTTTTCATTTGCATACATAAAGTAATAAAAGTCAGTTTTCTTAAAGTAAACTCCGCTTTCTCCTGCCATTAAGGACGGGTCAATCTCACCATCTGTAAGCTCACTTAAATCAAGCATATTTGACTCATATTCCTTGTAAAGCTTTTCATCCATCAGATAAATTGCCACAGTGCCGGACATCATTTGCGACCTTATTGTATCAAGCGCCTTGTAATTTTCGTGGGTTTGCAAAACCGCCCCATAGCTTTGCTTTATTTCCTCGGGATTTTTTTCAATCTGCTCGGGATTCTGGTAGGTGATTGATGCAAAATTCAAAAGCTCCTCACCGTTTCCGTCATAATCCTTGGAGATTTCCAAAAAAGCGAACTCCAACGCATCCTTTGTCTCTATATCCACATACAAAGGGCCTGCATAGGCAACGTACATATCATATTTCGGGCTGGTAGCCACACTTACGATAAATATAACAGCGGTAATGATTAAAATTGAGCCGATTATTATACCCCACTTGTGCTGATACCATAAATTGGCAAAAAAGTCACCCTTTTTTATCGCCACTGACTCATCGTGAATTTTATCATTATTATCAATGCCCAAAAGTCTTATTCTTTTAGCCGCATTCGACTCATTTTCCACACCCTGTGTCGCATTTTCAGAAAAACAGTCAGTATTTATGTCCTTGTTTTCCATATATACCTCCATTTGCTTTCGCTACGCTACCATTTTACCATTTATGTGCGTATATGTCAACAAGCATATTGAAAACATTATGTGAAAAATATGGGCAGCCGTCAATGCGGCTGCCCGTTAAAATTATTTTTCGGATTTTGCAAGTGCGATTTCGTAGCTTACAGGCTCAAAAGCACCGTCTACCTTGTTGATAAAGGTAAGCTCTTCGCCTTCTTCGCTCTTTTCCACTACATATGCGCCAACAACAAGTTCTGTTGCTATATTGCTTGCATCATCATATTTCATTTTGTACTCAAATGCGCAAATTCTTTTCTCATTATTGCTTGCTTTGATTGGTGCATTAAGCTTAAAGCTGTCAATTGTTGCATTTTCGGAATCAAAGCCCTCCGCCAGGTTAAATGCAAAGCCGAAGGAAACTGCAACACCGTTTTGTGCTTCATAAGCCACAAGCGCATCTGTATCAACCATATAGCCTGTTGAGAATGAATATGTTTCACCAAATGTGCTTGCAGAATAGCCAAGGGCTACCAATACTGTTACGCTTTCTTCCTTAGAAGTGCCGCAGCCGTTTGTACAAGCGGTGTACTTAGTGCCCGCTGTCAGCAATGCAAGGGTGCTGTATGTAACATCACCGTCATACTTGTGTCCAAGAGCTACGGAGCCTTCCTCTACAACGCTACTGATAAGAGCGCCACAGAAGCAATAGTCAGCTACCATCTTTGGATTTTCGCAATTTGCCTCTGTTGCAAGGGTCTTTTCCTTTAAGTGAGTGGTGTTGCCCTCTGCATTGCAGAATACAGAGCGGCTTGCAAGTCCGTTCATAGTAACATCAGCTGCGGACTTGTCATTTGCATTTGCAAAGTAAATCTTGCCTGTAAAATTCCAAGCAGAGTTGTTTGCCCAGGATGTGCAAACGTTCTCCATATTGCCAAGGAAAACAATATTTTCAAGTGTTGGGTTATTAATTCCTGCCGAAAATGCCCAAGCGTTTGTAATTGATGTAACGCCTGTGCCGAAAACAAGGGTCTTGTTCAAGTTTCTACAATTTTTGAACACTTCACCGCCTGCAATGGTTGTAAGACCTGATGGGAAGAAATATACATCCTCTTTTGCAGGGATGTCACTTTCATCCTCAAACGTAAACGGAGATGAAACAAAATACATATTTGTACAGTTTGCAAAGGTTGCGTGGTCCTGAGAACCGGAATCAATGCTTACCAAGGTTGATGGCAAATATACAGCCTTCAAGCTTGAGCAGCTTTTGAACATACGCTGTGGCAAAGCGGTTATACCCTCAGGAATTGAAAATGCCTTAAGAGCTGAACAATCCTCAAAAGTGTAGGACTTGAAGTTAAAGCCATCTGCTACACCGTTGAACACGATTTTTTCAAGACCTGTACATTGTATAAAGGTGTTATGTCCCATTTCAGCAACACTGCTGCCAAGGTAAAGCTCCTTAAGTCCTGTTGAGTTACTGAACACGTGTGTGTCACCTGAGTTTGCACCCAAGGTTACAACATTAGGGAAATTCAAAATAAGCTCACAGCCCTCGTTTGTAGCACAGTATCTGAATGCTTGATTTCCGATGTATGTACAATTCGGGAAGGAATATGTACCGGTCAATGAGGAGCAATTATAAAAGGCGCTTCCAACAATCTCGGTAATGTTTGCACCCTCTGCAAAGGTAAGGGTTGTAAGGCTGGTACAGCCATTGAAAAGATTTCCGTTTGTACAGGTTAAGCCATAAGTACCTGCGCCAAAGTGAAACTCTCTTAGCGCAGTACAGTTTCTGAATGCCTGCGAAGCAAAGTCTGCATAATCTGTCGCCAAGGAGCAGTCAACAACCTGGAGCTTTTCATAGTATGCAAAAGTACCTGCTGATCTAACTGTTTTAGAGTGGTAAAGATACTCAAGGTTTGCGCTGTTGAATACAGTGCCAACGCTCCAATACTCCTGGTTGAAGGTAACAAAGTTTGCAACAACAATTGTACCCTCAGCATAGTCTACATATTTGCCTGCATCAGCATCCCAATACTTAATGTATATGTCGTGCATCTGGTTTGTACCGTATAGGCTGTTGATCTTGTATGTAACGTAGGAATTTTCATTATCAGCAGCATTTTTGTTTACCGGTACAGATGCGTAGGTGTTAGCACCGTTTTCATCAGTGCTTAAAATGAACCACAAAAGTGATTCGTTGTTCTCGTCATAAAGCGGCAGCTCTGTGCCGTCAGACAAGGTTACCTTCTTTGTATAGTCAATATCTGCCGCGCTTACAGAAACTGCGAAAATGCAAACGAGCAAAGCAACTAACAAGGAAGCAAAAAGAATTTTTTTCATAGCAATAAACTCCTTATTTTATTTTTTTACTTATATAGTATAACATCTCAAGGTGACCTTGTCAACTTCACTGTGAGAAAACTTTTCTGACTTTCCAAAAATCAGCGTTTTTAACAAAAAATTAAAGAGGTGGGGCAAGCCCACCTCAATAAAATAATTTAAATTTTCACCCAACACTTGAAATTGTTGGAAGACAGCGGATTGACAAACTGCACAAAACTATATTTTATGTATTAAAAGTCCGCTACGGAGCTTTGGCTCAAACCAGGTGGATTTTGGAGGCATTACGTCACCGTTGTCCGCCACTGCCATTAAGTCATCAAGAGAGGTTGGGTACATTGAAATTGCCATTTTCATATCCTCTTGACAGCGCTTTTCAAGATACTCAAGGCCGCGAATACCCCCTGCAAAATCTATCCTTTTGTCACTTCTCGGGTCATCAATGCCCAAAATAGCAGATAAAAGATGCTTTTGCAAAATGGCGCAATCAAGGCGGTCTACCGCTTTTTCAGCCTTACATATTTCCTTGTGGAATTTAACCGCATACCATTTGCCCTCAAGGTAAATACCAACAGTGTGCTTTTGTGTGGGCTTATAAGGTCCTTCACCGTCAAACTCGCACACGTCCCCCACTTTTTCTTGAATAATTGACAAAAGCTCCCTTGCTGAATAGCCATTCAAATCCTTTAAAAGTCTGTTGTAATCAAGGATTGCAAGAGATTTTGAGGGAAAGATAACGGACAAGAAGAAATTATACTCCTCATTACCTGTGTGGTTTTTGTTTTCCTCCCTGCGCTTCAAGCCAACCTTAACTGCACTTGCACATCTATGGTGGCCGTCTGCAATATACAGTGCATCAAGGGAAGAAAAGGCATTTTCTATCATTTTATCTGTATTTTCGCCGTCTGTTGTCCAAACGGTATGGCGCACCCCGTCCTCTGCCACAAAATCGTAAATTGGCGCGCCCTGTGTCTGTTTTTCTATGATTTCATCAAGAACAGAGCTGTCCTTGTAGGTTAGGAAAATAGGTCCTGTATGGGCGGAAACCGTGTCAACGTGACGAATCCTGTCTATTTCCTTGTCTGCCCTTGTAAACTCGTGCTTTTTTATCCTGTTTTCCAAATAATCATCAATTGAAGCGCAGCCAACAATCCCTGTTTGGCTATGCCCGTTCATTATCTGGCGGTAGAAATAATATTTCCTTTCCGTATCGTTAATGTAAACGCCGTCATTTTCCATTTTGTCAAGGGTTGCCTTGGCGGTTTGATACACTATGTCGCTGTAAATATCAGTGTCAAGGGGCAAATTAACCTCTGCCCTGTCAACACGCAAAAACGTGTAAGGGTCACCCTTTACCATCTCCCTTGCCTCACGGCTGGACATAACGTCATAGGGCAGGGCGGCGCACTTATGCGCCAATTCCTTGCTTGGTCTTAATGCGAAAAACGGTTTAACTGTAATCATACAATACCTCACTGCTTCAAATACCGCAGTTTGAAAATGCGGCATGCCAAACGGAAGTAAAGCACTCCGTTTCAGCTTGAAATTAGTATAACACGATATTTTTTGCTTGTCAACAAAAGACTTTGCCCTGCTTTGGATTTTTATGACGTTTTTATATTGAATTTGTGAACATTGTGTGATATAATTAAATAAAATATGGCACAATTCGCCATTAGAAAGGATGTTATTATGGACAAACAACAAAAGGTTAAGTCTGGAAGCTTTAAGGACAGACTTGACAAAACCTTCAAAATCACCGAGCGTGGTTCAACCATCAGGACCGAGATAATTGCCGGTCTTACAACCTTCTTTGCCATGGCTTATATTGTTGTTACCAACCCTAACCAGGTTGTTGGCTTCAACAAGGGCGGAGAGTTTGACAAAATTTGGTTCGCCGTTTACGTTGCTTCAATTTTAGTTGCTGTAATCGGTACATTGCTTATGTCTTTGTATGCAAAAATGCCATTTGCACAGGCATGCGGAATGGGCCTCAACTCATTCTTCTTCGTTTCATTCATCGTTCCACAATTTGCAACGGGAGAGTTTATAAAGGGATATCACGAGGGTCTTGCTGTTATCCTTATGTCCGGTATCGTATTTATGATCCTTTCTCTTACAGGTGCAAGAGAATTTATTGCAAGGTCCTTGCCTGACAACCTAAAGAAGGCAATTCCTGCAGGTATCGGCTTGTTCATCGCTTTGCTTGGCTTTAAGAGCGTTAATATGATTCAGGGCAACCAATATACTCTTGTTCAGTTCTTTGACTTCAAGGGCATTATTGATGCGGTTGGTATGAATCTTGCAGAGCTTTCTCTCAGCGGTGCCTCCGGCGCTACAATCGCAGCTTACGAAAGCTACCTTAATTATGATTACACTGCTGTAATTACAGGTCTTGACGCTTGGAGAATTATTGCTCCCGTTATTCTTACAATAGTTGGTCTTTGCGTTATGGCTATTCTTTCCAAAAAGAAGGTTACAGGCTCTGTTATTTACACAATTCTTGGCACAACTGTTGTTTACTATCTTGCTACATGGCAGGCCCCCAATTTCAGCTTTACAAGCATTGGTGACTCCTTTAAGGCTTTTGGCGAAATCGGTATTTTCGGCGCATTCAAGGGCTTTGGCACAGTATTCTCTGCCGGTGAGGGTGAAAGCGCATTTGCTGTAATCCTTGGCGCTATTGTTCTTGTAATTACATTTACTCTTGTTGATATGTTCGACACCTTGGGTACACTTTACGGCGCTGCATCTCAGGCTAATATGCTTGACGAAAACGGCGACCCAATCAACCTTAAGGAATGTATGAACTCTGACTCTATTGCTACAGCAGCAGGTGCTGTCCTCGGTACATCCACATGTACAACCTTCGTTGAATCAAGCGCGGGTGTTGGCGTTGGCGGACGTACAGGCTTGGCTTCACTTGTAACTGCGGGCTGTTTCTTAGCTTGCTTGTTCTTAACTCCTATTGCAACAATCATCCCTGCTTGCGCAACTGCCCCTGCCCTTGTTTACATTGGCGTGCTTATGCTTAAGGGCTTCGCAAAGGTTGATATGGAGGATTTGACAAGCGCAGTTCCTGCATTCTTAGCACTTATTATGATGCCGCTTACCTATTCTATTTCAAACGGTATCGCAATCGGCGCTATCTCCTATGTTCTTATCAGACTCTTTACAGGTAAGTATCAGAAGAAGGATATCGTTATTACAATTATCGCTATCCTCTTTGGACTCAGATTCTTCCTTGTTTCAATGTAATGCTTAGCTCAAAACGGGAAAAGGCAGAGGATTTAATTCTCTGCCTTTTTTATTTGATTATGCCCAAAAAATGCAAGGTGCGGAATTGACACCACAGGTGTCATCCTGAGCGAAGCGTAGCGTAGTCGAATGGATCTATGGGCTTTGTCTATATTTGCTTCTGTACCGCCAATGCAAAGTGCAGAATTGGTTTCCCACGTTCTTTATGTAGGGGAGAACAGTGTTCGCTCCTACGTTTGAGTACGCGGGAGGGCAAACCCCTCCCCTACAATGTGGTGCGAATATCATTTGTCTGTACGGATATCACCGCAATAACGTTTGAATGTACGCACCCTTGTAGGGGCGAACATTGTTCGCCTGTTTCTTGTATGTGTGTTCTACATTTGGGTGTTTCACATTTGGTGGTTTACATTTGGTGGTTTACATTTGGTGGTTTACATTTGGTGGTTTACGTTTGGTGGTTTACATTTGGTGGTTTACATTTGGTGATTTACGTTCGGGCGAACAGTGTTCGCTCCTACGTTTGAGTACGCGGGAGGAGCAAGCCCCTCCCCTACAATGTGGTGCGAATATCATTTGCCTGTGAGGATATCAACGCAATCAATTTTGAATGTACGCACCCTTGTAGGGGCGAACAATGTTCGCCTGTTCGTTTTGAGCACGGGAGGGCAAACCCCTCCCCTACAATGTGGTGCGAATATCATTTGCCTGTGAGGATATCAACGCAATCAATTTTGAATGTACGCACCCTTGTAGGGGCGAACAATGTTCGCCTGTTTCTTGTATGTGTGTTCTACATTTGGGTGTTTCACATTTGGTGGTTTACGTTTGGTGGTTTACATTTGGTGGTTGACGTTCGGGCGAACACTGTTCGCCCCTACGGTTTGAGCGCGGGAGGAGCAAGCCCCTCCCCTACAGATCGGTGCGAATATCATTTCATGTGCGGATATCAACGCAATTAATTTTGAATGTACGCACCCTTGTAGGGGCGAACATTGTTCGTCTGTTTCTTGTATGTGTGTTCTACATTTGGGTGTTTCACATTTGGTGGTTTACGTTTGGTGGTTTACATTTGGTGATTTACGTTCGGGCGAACAGTGTTCGCTCCTACGGTTTGAACGCGGGAGGGCAAACCCCTCCCCTACAAGGTCGGTGTGAGTATCATTTGTCTGTGCGGATATCAACGCAATAACGTTTGAATGTACGCATTCTTGCAGGGGCGAACATTGTTGCCTGTTTCTTATGGATGTGTTCTACATTTGGGTGTTTCACATTTTGTAGTTTACGTTTGGTGGTTTATATTTGGTGATTTACGTTCGGGCGAACAATGTTCGCCTGTTTCTTGTATGTGTGTTCTACATTTGGGTGTTTCACATTTGGTGGTTTACATTTGGTGGTTTACGTTCGGGCGAACACTGTTCGCCCCTACGATTTGAGCGCGGGAGGGCAAACCCCTCCCCTACAAGGTCGGTGCGAATATCGCTTGTTTTTGTTATACAATAAAAACGGTGGCAGCCCTTTTTGAACTACCAACGTATTATTACTTTTTAAACCACATTTTCCATCTGCTAAGGGTTCTTATGCCGATTACGATGTTCTTAACCTCACCGCATTTCTTGCAATTCTCGGGAAAATCCCAATACTCGCAATCCTTATGCTTGAAATGAACCTTCAACCTTTTGTTTATGCACCTTCTGCAATAGCCGTGCATTTCTTCCTTAAAGACTTTGTATTTCATAGCCTATCACGTAAATGTTACCACAACGGTCCTTTCTTACCAAGATTTGTCGTGTCATCTACTCAAAAGTTACCATTAGTATTTTACAACAAAATTATCTGCTTGTCAATATTAAATGTAGCTTAAAGTAAAAAAGCAAGCACGTTTCCGTGCTTGCTTTTTTTATTATTCCTCGGTTGAGGTGTTATTATTGTTTAAAACTGCGTTATAGGTTGTTGAAGCATATCTGCCACCCTCGTTTGGTGTGCCTGCCTGTAGATAGGAAACGCTTGATTCTTCACCAACCTGGCTGATTACATAAGCGCCCATGCAAATTGGAGCGTCCTTATATGTATCATCCTTAAAGCCTGTTATCTTAATTTCGATAGCAGTGAACTCATAATTCTTTGTGTTGGAAACATTTGCACAAACAACGCCTGCAGCGCCTGTTTCATCAGCATTGATGATGTCAGCCTGTCCGTTTTCGCCAATATTCTTGTAAGCTACCACAAATACACCGTACTTCAGTTCAGCGCCTGTAACCTCAACATATTTTGCGATTGCAGCCTTATCAACTGAGAAGCCTACTGCAATACCGCCAATGCTACCTGTTTCAGCTGCGGAATAACCAAGGCATGTAAAGAGTGGGTTAATGGTTGCGCCCGCATCAATGTGGGTTTCACCACAAACAGTACACTCACTGCTGAATGTAATCGCCTCAAGATAGCTTACAAAGTTCATAGAAAGCTCACCAAAGCTATGACCATCATAGAATGCATCGCATTTATTATAGCCTGTGATAATGCACTTGCCACTTGTGTACTCGCCAGCCTCATACTGAGCGAGTGTCATGATTTGTGCAATGCCTGTTGATGTTGAAATTGCAGAAATTACAGCCTCATCAGTAGATGTAACAAATACTAATTGTGTGCTACTATTGCCAAGGGTTAGGCTTGTTGCACTTACAGGTGCGTAAATTGCCTTAAGTGAAGAACAGCCTGTAAGTGGGTGGTTACCCTCAAGCTTCGCGAATGAAGCACCGAGGTAAAGGTTTTGTACACCAATGTCTGCCAAAGCATAGCTATAAAGTGTTGTACAGGTGTTTGGAAGCTTAAGAACCTCAGGTTTCCAAGTCTTTACGCCTCTGAACATAGAATCTGACAAATATGTTAACTTGGTATCTTCAAGACCGATAACCTCTGTAAGTGCTGTACCATAAAAGTGCTGGCTTCCATCTAGTTCGCTAAGAGTTGACGGTAGTGATAGCTTTGTAAGTGCGCTACAGCCCTTTGCAAAGCAGTTACCAATCTTTGTAAGACCCTCAGGAAGGATAAGCTCCTTTAATGACTTGCAGTTTTCAAATACTGCGTATTGCTCCATTGACAAGCCATTTGTAAGATTGCCTTCCTCATCATATTGAAGAGTTCTTTCCTCAAAAACAATAGTTTCAAGTCCTGAGCTAGCAAAAGCATATGCACTAATGAAGGTTACGTTTGCAGGAATTGTAATTGTCTTAAGAGATGTACATCCTACAAAAGCGCCACGGTCTGAACGAGTAAATTCACCGTCAATTTTAGTAACGCTTGAAGGAATTACAATGCTTGTAAGTGATTTGCAATCACGGAAGAGTGCTTTAGGAATAACTGTTATTGTGCTTGGAAGCTTAGCTGACTCAAGTGCTGTACAGCCGTTAAACTCAAAGCCTTGAAGTGTGTATTCCCATTGGTCGTGGAATTCAACGTACTTTAGTCCTGTTGAATACTCAAAGGTAGATGTGCCCTCAAACTTTGCCTTCTTTGGTACGTAGAAGCTTTCAAGGGCATTTGCCTTAACAAAGGCAGGTCCGATATGAAGGTAAACATCGTGGTCCTTTGGAATATCAAACACCCTCAATGTGTTGTTGTTATTAAATGCGGTTTTGTTAATCCAAGCGAATTTGTTGTTTACATAGATAGCCTGGATAGGAAGGTCCTTCCAAGTTCCGCTGATGTAAGTGAATGCAGCGTAATCTCTACCATTCATAAGTATCATGTTTGATACTGTGTATGGGAAGGTTGTGCTGTCATCCCCGTCAGTGTCGGAAATAGCTGTTGATGGAACCAACTCTCTGTTAGAGCCTAATGCCATTGTAAAGTCAATGCCAACTCTGTAAGGAACATATGTGCTTGATGTAGAATCGTAGAACCAAGCAAGTGCCTTGCCGTCTGTATCATAAAGAGCAAGGGTTGTTCCGTCTGTTGCTACAAATACTTCACCATCATTATTTGGTGTTACTGCACTTGCTGAAATTGCAAATAAGCAGATTAAAATAGCAACCATTGAAAGAACTAATAAAAATTGCTTTTTCATAACTTTCTCCTTTATAGGTATTTTTTTGCTTTTATATTATATCACAATAATTTGCCAATGTCAAGAACCAAGTGAATATTTGGGAAACATACAAAAAACAGGCCCGGGTGAGCCTGTTTTTTGAGCTGTTATATTATTTGGATGAATTTTCAAGTACCTTTTCGTAGCTGATTGCCTCAAATACACCGCCAACCTTGTTGATAAATGTAAGGCTTTCGCCATCTCCGCTCTTTTCAACCACGTATGCGCCAACGATAATATCTGTTGCTAAATTGCTTGAACCGGCATAGCTCATTTTGTATGTGAATGCACAAATTCTCTCACCGCTGTTGCTTGCTTTGATTGGTGCGTTAAGCTTAAAGCTGTCAATTGTTGCGTTCTCGGAATCAAAGCCCTCCGCCTTGTTGAACGCATAGCCAAAGGAAACTGTAACTCCGTTTTGCGCTTCATAAGCCAAAAGCGCTTCCCTGTCAACATTATAGCCCGTGGTGAAGGAATATGTTTCACCGAATGTGCTTGCAGAATAGCCAAGAGATACCAAAACTGTTACGCTTTCTTCCTTAAAAGTGCCACAGCCGTTTGTACAAGCGGTGTATCTTGTACCCGCTGTCAGCAATGCAAGTGTGCTGTATGTAACATCACCGTCATACTTGTGTCCAAGTGCTACGGAGCCTTCCTCTACAACGCGGCTGATAAGAGCGCCACAGAAGCAGTAGTCAGCTACCATCTTTGGATTTTCACAATTTGCCTCTGTTGCAAGGGTCTTTTCCTTTAAGTGCTCAGTATTGCCCTCCGCGTTGCAGAATACAGCGGTTTTGCCGCCGGAGAATGTAACACAGCTTGCATCCACGTCATTTTCATTAGCAAAGAAAACATGGGTAGTCTTGCCCCACCATTTGGTTGAAACAGTTGTCATATCTCCAAGGAACACTACCTTATTTGCAGGTCCGTTTTGGAACAAATACTCGTTTGGCGCTGATGTGAGCTTTTCACCAAACACCAAAACATCGTTTAAGCTTTGACATTCTCTGAAAATACATTGGTTTGCCATATTTTCAAGATTTGCAGGAAAATAGTAAACCGTTGGCTTTTCAGGAATGTTGTCATATGTAAACGCTTCGTTTACAAAATAAACATTATGACAGTCATCAAATGTGGCAGTTCTAAGTCCGCCACCGCCGCTTTCCCAATCAGTAAGTTTTTTTGAAAGATGCACGCCTTGTAAATTGTCACAGCTTGTAAAATGAGCTGCACCCTGAATTTTTGTAACACAGTCAGGCATGCTGAATGCTGTTAATGCAGTGTTATAGAAAATGTAAGTCGGGAATGATGTGAAGTTTGAATTTTCGTTATGCTCAAAGGTACACTCGGTAAGATTGATTGCACCTTGGAACATAGCAACGCCTATACCTGTTACAGTATCCGGAATTGACACCTTTTGTATGGTCTTCACATCCTGGAAGGCTCTGCCCCCGATGTAAGTAACGCCTTGCGGAATATCCATCTCAACAATATTTGCAAATGCGTATGTTTTTCCTGTTTTCTCATTGATGTAGCTAAAATCCAAGGCATCGTTCATAAGTCCGGCTCTTTCTCCGTTGATCGCGGATATGTCCTTGAATATGTAGCCTGTTGGACAGCAAAAGCCGTCATCAAAAACAACAACGTCATCTGTGCTGACTTGAATTTTTGTTTTTGCAGGCGCGTCATCATAGGTTGTAACCTCAGCGCTTACAGAAACGACAAACAAGCAGGACAGTATCAGTGCAAGTGATAAAACTAAGATAATTTTTTTCATAATACCCTCCTAAGATATAACTTAATATACTTATATTACCATAACAAACGGTAAAAGTCAACAGCTCCTCCCCAATTTGGCAAAAAAATTCATAAAATGCGACACAGGGTGGTTTTTTTTGATTTTGAAACGAAAAACATTTAGAGTTGAAAAGCCGATTTTGGTGTGGTATAATTATGTCAGAATTGAATTTTTGGAGGCTGAAATGATTTTAGTAACGGGAGCAAGCGGATTTGTTGGCGGCAAGATAATGAATACTTGTAAGGACGTTATTGCCTGTCCTTCCCTTAAGGGATTATGTGAAGATGAGATAAAGCGTATTGTGGAAAATAGCCAAACGGATACAATTATACATACCGCGGCAATTTCCGATATTGGAGAGTGCGAGAAGGACCCGGAGGCGTCCTATATTGCCAATGTATTAATTCCAATATATTTAGCAAGAGCTTCAAAAAACGCAAAGCTGATTTGCTTTAGCTCCGACCAGGTTTACAGTGGCACAAAGGGGGACTTCCCTTTTACTGAGGATATGGTAAATCCAAGCAATACATATGCCAGACACAAGCTGGAAATGGAACACAGGGTCCTTGATATTGACCCAAATGCAGTTATGCTACGCGCTGAATGGATGTATGATTACTACCTTAAAAAGTCCAACTATTTTATGGGAGCTTTGAACGCAAGGGAGCCGTTACGCTACAGCTCACAGCAGTACAGGGGCATCACCTACGTTAAAGAGGTTGCCAATAATATGGAAGCGGTTAGCCGATTGCCCGGTGGCGCTTATAACTTTGGCAGTGAAACAACAAAATCAATGTATGAAATAACAAAGGAGTTTTTAAGCTTCATCGGTAATGATGTGGGGGTTTTTGATGGACCCTGTGGTCAGAATTTATGGATGAATTGCGAAAAAGCGCGAAAGCACGGGGTTGTTTTCAGCAGTGTTGAGGACGGGCTGAAGGACTGTGCCAAGGATTACGCGAGCCTGTGTTCGTTAAAAATCAAATAAACGGCTTTTCTCAGCCGCAGTTAATTTATTTTTTCAAGGAGATTAATATGTGGAACGGAAAAACAAAGGCAGTTACCTTCAGCTTTGATGACGGGGTAACGCAGGACATAAGATTGATTGAGATTTTAAACAGGTACGGCTTAAAGGCTACCTTCAATCTGAACTCGGAGTTTTTGGGCCTTGAGGGCACCCTTGACCGAAACGGAAGGGCAGTGCGCCACGACAAAATCCCTGCTGACAGGGTAAAGGAGATATACAAGGGGCACGAGGTGGCTGTGCATACCTTAACCCACCCGTTTTTGCCCTCTCTTAGTGATGAGGAGATTGTAAGACAGGTGGAGACGGACAGGCAAAATTTATCCGAAATATGCGGGTACGAGGTAGTCAGCATGGCTTACCCCTGCGGTGGAGAAAATAATGACGACCGTGTGGCTGAAATTATAAAAAACAACACGGGGGTTAAGCTTGCAAGGGGGCTTTGTTCAACCTATGACTTTGGGATGCAGGAAAACCTGTACAGATTCAAGCCCACAGTTTACTATGTTGAAGAGTGCCTTGACGAGGTTGTTGACAGGTTTTTAGCCTTAAATACCTACACCCCTTCCCTGCTCTACATCTGGGGACATTCCTATGAGATGGATGCGGAGTATATCACCTGGGAAAAATTTGAAGAGGTTTGCAAAAGGCTCTCTTTTCGCGATGATATTTTCTACGGCACAAACAAAGAGGTGCTTTTATAAAGTTAAAGTCCACACGGTTTTCCCGTGTGGGCGTTTTTTGTTCGGTTAGCCTTACGGGAATCGAACCCATTTGTCTCGGAACGATAAATCCGCAAGGCTTTGTCCGACCTTTGTCTTGAAAGTTTTTTAACTGTCTGCACCAAAGCTCGAAAAAACCCTTAACGGATTTATTCGCTCGGAGATGCAAGCAGTTTCAAATGAGAAAATAGGT
>SVRE01000039.1 GCA_015065005.1 Oscillospiraceae bacterium | reverse complement strand
TAGCGATATCCTTATTCCACATAAGCATATCGCTATGTACAGGAGTATTCCCGGAGGTTAGGCGCAAATCCAAGGAGCATACCCTGTTGGCAAATGCATCATTTGGACAGTCACCCACACGCAAAAGATTGCCGTACTGTGCCACAATAGGTCCTACGTAGGATTGGCGGAATTCTATTAAGATTTCCGGATTAATTTTCTTAAGCTCTGTTGTTGCCTCTGAAAGAAGCCTTTGCAGTCCCTCTTCAACTGACAAACAATCCATTTTTTCATAATCAGTGGAGCTGTCCTTGCTTAACGCAAAGCTATCAATAAAATCAAGCTTCAAGCCGTCCCAGTTGTACTTTTTTACATAGTCACAATATATATTTACCAAAAACTTACGTACTTCTTTAAAGCGTGGGTCAAGAATACCCGCCCCTGAGCTTTCGCGTTTGCACAAATACATTCCCTTAAAGCGCTTATAATTTTTGCTGTACTGTCCTACAAATGGCACTGAAAACCATATCATAAACTTCATTCCAAGGCTATGTATTTCATCAACGAACCATTTCATATCAGGAATTTTATTTTCGCAAATCTCCCAGTCACCACAATATGCGTAGCCACGATTATTGTCATCGGTTTGCCATCCGTCATCTACTATTACGGTGTCCATTCCCATTTCTTTTGCTATTTTGCACTCGTATATTATTTCCTCAGGGATTGTTTTTTGGTGGAAGCTATACCAGCAGGAATACACCGGTAGCCTTGCCTCAGCGGGGACATATGCGCCCTTGTAGCCCAGCGATGTCCACCAATCCTTGACTGATATAACCGACTCATAAAAAGGAACATTACGACGGTCAATTCTTATTGTTACCGCATATTCCTTCATTTCAGGACAAATTTCAGAAAACAGGTCTATTTGGAAACGCAAGCAACCGTTTTCCTCAACAACTCCTGCCATTATTTTTGCGGAGTTTGCCGGGTCTGACAGGGCAATTGTTATCCTGTTTTTATTTGCCTTGCTATAAATGCAAGCAAGAGGCATTCCGCTGGCTGTTTTGCTTTCGTTTGTGCGCATACACCAATCCGGTGTCAAGTTGTGCTGATGGAAGGACTTTGAGGACCAAAAGCCGTACATATCTACTTGTGGCTCTTCCCAAATAATCGAATACTTTTGTGGAGAAGCTTCATTCTCAAATTCTATTTTTAGTCTATACTCGCTTATTTCACCGCTTTTGATTTTTACAAGCTCTTGATTTTTAATTTTGTTTTCTGTTTTAAATTTAACATTATTAAGCATAGATATGCCTCACTGATATTATTAGATTTTTGTCAGTTACGCCTGATGGGAATGACGATATATTTTAAAGGTATTTTTTGATATATGGAGTAAGATGCTCCTGCTCATCCTTGCTTAAAAGGTGCCAGTGCTTATCAATGTATTTCCTTAAGGCTTCCTTATTTATAGGCTTTGGTGATGCTCCTACACGGCGCTCATAGTTTTTATAGAACATATTTTCCTTAGCCTCACCGCCTATACCGAGTCCTGTTAAAATGCTGTCATCAAATGCCATCATTTCATCCTCAGTGGCGATAAAGCGAGAAAGGATGTCAATACACCAAACGTGGCATTTGTTAAGCCAAGGGAAGGTGCCGTCCGTACCTAAAAGAACCCTGTCTGAATACTTTTCGAAGAATTCCTTATAGTAATCGTGGTTTCTTTCAAAGGAGTGATACATTTCACACCCCGGTGTTAAATCCACACACACGTTAGGGTATTTTTCAAACAATTCTATTACCCTTTTTGGTGTGTCGCCGCAGAAAAAGAAGTGAGCAAGGGTTGCATTTAAATTCGGGTGATTATCAAGAAGCTTTAATGCCTGCGCATAGGTTTCCTCATAACTTAGATAGGTGCCGTCCCCATAAAACCAACCCTTATCAATAAATTCCTGACTGGTTTTACTCCTATCCCAGCAATCAAGCGGGTCATTAATATGGAAAACTATATGTGTGCCATCCCTTTCCATTTCCGCATACAGCTTATCAAGTGATGGGTGGTTGAGGTCGTTACCCAAGGTTTTTAATACTATGGGCTTACCCTCAATCAGCTTTATTCCGTCAAAGCCCATTTCCATCATTTCACGGTATTGAGTAATTAAGTCCATGCCCTTTGGCATATTTTCGGTAAGGGGATATATCATATGGTCAAAGCCGCCGTGTATGTATGTATTGGGGTGCGCCAGCTTGTAAAGGGCGCACATAATGTTATTACAGAAATTCCTTTGCTTTGTTGGCACAACGCATATGTTTAATGAGCGTAAATCCGATTCCTCTCTGTGCTTTTCAAAGCAATCTATAAATTCAAATTCTTCATTTTCCCAAGCTTCAATATGCATATGGGTATCTATTAAATTCTCGTTTTTCATAATCCGCCTCATAAGGTTATATTTTTCTTTATTTTAGCATAGGTATTTGTTTTTTTCAATATAGATGTTGAAATAAATAGTCTGTTGTGTTAAAATGAATAAAAAAGCAATTCAAGGCGGTAAAGATTATGAAAATTATGTCATTTAATTTAAGATTTGATGGACCTTGGGACGGTATAAATGCTTTTTCCAACCGTATTCCAAGGGTTTTAGAAACAATAGAAAAAGAAAGCCCTGATATTATTGGCTTTCAAGAGGTTACAGACTCTATGCGTAAGACAATGCGCGAAGGCTTGAAGGGATATACGACTATCGGCTGCGGCAGAGATAGAAATTATCACGGAGAGGCCATGCTTATTGGCTTTAAAACTGAGCTTTTCGAGCTTATTTCAGTTGAAAACGTGTGGCTTTCAGAAACTCCGAAGGTGCCGGGAACTAAGTATGGACTTGACCATAGCGGTTGCCCGAGAATGTACACCTCTATTTTACTTAAGCACAATAATATTGAAAAGCCCTTTAGATTCATTAATACACACCTTGACCACGAGGGCGCACAGGCGCGTGCTTTAGAGGCTACACAGTTATGCAACGATATTTCAAAATACGAAGAAAAATTTGTTTTAACAGGGGACTTCAACGCCGAGCCGACAGAGCCCGAAATTAAGCTGATTACAGAAAAGCTTTCCCACCGCGGTTGTGTTGACTGCACAAGGGAATTGGGTCCCACCTTCCATAATTTCGGCAGACTTCCGGCAGAAAAGCAGGTTAAAATAGACTATATTTTCACAGACGGAATATGCAAAAACGCATACAGGGTCGAGGATATTCCAATTAACGGACAATATTACTCTGACCACAATGCGGTTTGTGCCGAGATAGAAATTTAACCCGTACATCATTTTACTGAAGATCCGATAGTGCCTTTGGCGATTTGTTTTATAGCATAAAAGATAAAAAGAAAGGCTATTTGCCTTTCTTTTTTGTTGCTGTTAAATTGTAGCTGTCGTCTATACGCTTCAATATTTCACTTGTTGGGAGCCTACCGTCAAGGACAATGGTTGCCCACATTTTTTTGTTCATATGGTATGCGCGAAAATATTTATTGTCATCCACCACTCGGTTTAGCTCCTCAGGGTCGATTTTTACATTTATGACCTCGATTAAATCCTCACCCTCCAAGCCAAGCCTTTGCGGCTTTATTGACATTTTAATCATATACCATTTTTGGTTGTCCTTACGCCTTAAAACAAGTGTCTCCTCCTCAAAGGGAAATTCGGGGGCATCCTTATATTTTTCGTACACTCCCTCAAGGATTTCTCTTGTTTGGCTATGCTTTATATACTCCGTTTCATAACAGCTTTCTTCTATTTCCTTAAGAAGAAGCTTATATTCCTCTCTTACCTGCCCAACAAAGGAGCCAAAGGCGCTCTCCACCAAATGCAGGGTATATTCCTCACCAAAGGCGTTATCTGTAACCTTTGTTTCAAGGGTGCCGTTTGAGAAAACCGTTAACGCCACATTTAGCTGACCGTCAACAATATTTGTGGCAAATTCGTACACATCCCCCACTTTTTTAAAGCCAAATGATATTAACTTGTCTGTGTTTAAAGTTTTATTTTTAAAGATTATCATAGCTGACTTAATATTTCCTGTGCGTTGGTATCGGGCTTTACCTTTGGCATAATTTTTGCAATTTTGCCCTCTTCATCAATAATAAATGTTGTACGCACAACACCCATACCTGTTTTACCGCACATTTTCTTTTCCTGCCACACGCCGTATGCTTCAATAGCCACACGGTCAGGGTCGGAAAGGAGTATAAAGGGAAGGCTATACTTTTCTGCAAATTTGACGTGAGATGCAACACTGTCCTTACTAATGCCAATAACCTCTACTCCGCGATTTTGAAACTCACGGTAAAGCCCCGCAAAGGCGCACGCCTGTTTTGTGCAACCCGGAGTGTTGTCCTTTGGATAGAAATACAGAACTATTTTCTTGCCCAAAAAATTGCTCAATGAAATTGCTTGTCCATCTTTATTTAAAAGAGTAAAATCGGGTGCTTTGTCGCCTATATTTAACATATAATTACCTCACTTTGATTTGATAAATATATTATAGACTATTTTTGTTTAAATGTAAAGTAAAAGACGGACAAAAGCCCGTCTTGATATAACTTATTTTTTATACGGAACGCGTGCGGCGGGAACTAATTTTGATGCAGGGTCTGTATGAACGCTTTGGTCATCAAAGAAAATGTGCGCGCCAAATGCCTTTAAAACCGCACTTTTTTCTATCCCGCCCAAGAAAAAGGCTTCATCAATTCTTACGTCCCAGGCGCGCAATGTCCTTATCACACGCTCGTGGGCGGGTGCGTTTCTTGCAGTTACAAGGGCTGTTCTTATTGGGATTGGCTCTTCTGTGCCAAATTCCCTTTGAACAAAGGAAATTGTTTTAAGCAGCTTTGCAAAAGGTCCCTCGGGTAAGGGCTTTTTGGCATTCTTTTCCTCGTGCTGTGCAAAGGCTGCCATCCCCTGCTCCTTGTAGATTTTTTCACTTTCGTCAGAAAAAATTACCGCATCTCCGTCAAAGGCGATTTTTATTTGTGATATTTCCTCATTGGGGTCAATTGGCAACCCTTTATTTGAGCAAATTATACCTGCGGCTATGTTGGCATTGATTGCCTCCTGCACGTCACTTTCCGAGGCGGAAAGAAACAAATCAGTTTTAAATGCGGTCAAATAGGGCGCTATTGACATACCGCTAACCAAGGCGGCACGTGAAATGTCAAGCCCGTAGTGCTTTATCGAATTGAAAATACGCATACTTGTTGATGTGCTGTTTTTTGACATTACTATAATTTCGGTAAGCTGCTTTTCACCCCTGTTCAAATTATGTAACGCTTTTACAAGTGGAAATGCAGTGCCCGGTTTTAAAATGTCATTTTCGTGCTCCTCTTGATACTTGCTGTAAGCCTCTAAGCCCTGCTCCTCAAATATTTTGTTTTCCTCCTCCAAGTCAAAAAGTGCGCGAGAGGAAATTCCAACTACTAATTTTCCGTTTAAATCAAGTGCCATAATATCACCCCTTTGTATATTCAGTATATCATATGCGACTGCATCTGTCAAACGCCACCTGTCCCATTTTTATCCCATTTATTATGGCTATAAATTTTTTAAAAAAGCTAAACCCCAATGGCAACCTTAATAGCCATTGGGGTTATATTATTCATACTTTTTTACGGTACTGCTTATTCCTCTGTATAACCGCAAAGGGCACAGTAAGATGCATTCTCTTCATCGCCCTCTGTCATTGCGTGGTTGGATACGCAAGCACCAACGAAAATTTCAATCTCTGAAATCTTTGCTGTCTTGCCGCTATCCCACTTTAGGTATGTATAAACAATCTTTATTGTCTTAACCCTTGAAGCCTGTGCAAGTTTAAGAGTCTTTGCTACGCTGTCACCAGATCCCTCAAGTATATTATTAAATGTAACTCCTACCTTACCGGTCTCGTTACCATCAGCATCGTAGAAGAACACATCTGCATTTGACCAGTTGCCTGTCTCCCAAACAACCATCTCATTCATAAAAATTTCTTCTTTCAAGGTGATAGTCAAAATGTCACCTACGGCAAGAGGAGAATATTCGCTATCCCCAATAGTATAAATGCCTGTGGATGTTTTTGAACCGTCAAATAGCTTTTCAACGTTAGCCGCACCGTCACCCTCGTGAGAAGCCTCTATTTTTTCAATTCCGTCAAGTCCAACAATATTTAAGCTTGAGCCGCAAACTGTGCATTTACCGCCATCACTGTTATGGCTGAGCGTATTGCCGTAAGGCTCAGAGCAAATCTCACATACTGCACGTTCTGTGCAAGTAGCAGTACCGCCCTGGTGCTTAAAATCGCCATAAGGCTCGTTACATACCTCGCATATTGCCGCTTCTGTACAAGTAGCTGTTCCACCCTTATGTCCTAATGCTTCACCGTACGCTTGCCCACAAACATCACATTTCGCAGGCTCAGTACAGGTAGGTGCACCACCAACGTGATCAACAATATCACCCTCTGTTTCACCACAGTGGCGACAGGTTTTTGGAGCTAAGCAGGTTGCATCAGCAAAATCATGATCACCAAGCTCACCGTAGGAAGCACGGCAAACACTGCATACTGCCTTTGAACGGCATGTTGCCTTGCCGCCAACGTGGTCGCCCCAATCACCGTATGGCTGGTTACATCTCTCGCAAATAGCCTGTGCTTCACAGGTAGCAGTACCGCCGCTATGGCCAAGAGCTTCTCCCTCTACAATACCGCAAACCTTACAAGACTTAGGGAGTGTGCAGGTTGCCTCATTATAATCGTGTGCCAAAACAGGAATTTCTGTTTCCTTTTCATATCCGCATACTGTACAGGTTTCTGTAATCAAGCCTGTTTTTGTACAGGTTGCATCAACAGTATCCTTTTCAAAGGTATGTGCTGCTGAATTCAGCTTTTCTGTACATGTGCCATCGTCTGCAACGCACACGTTCCAATGGTTGGTGTCATCATTCTTCCAGCTACTGTCTGCTGAATGCTCATGCGCACCACAGGAAGCCAAAGCAATTACCAATGCAAGTATACATAGCACTGATAAAGCCAAAGTAATTTTCTTTTTCATTTTTCACCTCATATACTTGTACACTATTGTGTACTTTTGTAAACCTATTGTAGCATTTTTTATCAAAAATATCAATAGCTTTTAAAATTTTCGTTTACAATGCACAAAAAACACATCCAATTATTTACAGAGGACGTGTTTTTTTGTTATTATATTAAAATGTTATCAAAATATTCCTTGAGTTTTTTCGAATTACCGTCAAAAAGGTAGCCATTCAAGCCAAATTCTATTGAAGACTTAATGTTGTTTTCATTATCGTCAACAAAAACCGTTTCCTCGGGCTTTAAATTGAATTTTTGACACAGGTGCGCAAAAATCCTATGGTCGGGCTTAGTAATGCCCAAGTGAGCTGAGAAAATACAGCCGTCAGCTTCCTTTAATATATCAATCTCGTGGCTGTGGTTTGCAAAGTAGTGAGAGATGTTGGAAAGGACAAAAACCCCCACCCCGTATCGCTCTTTTATGTATTTGATAAGCTCCTTCATACCGTCAATTTCGGGAATGTTGTATATCCAATTCCAGTAGATTTTTTCAGCAACCTCCCGAAGCCTTTGTGGCAATCTTTCACGGCAGAGGAGAATTGTTTCCTCATCCGTGATTGTGCCAAGGTCAAGCCTGTCCCAATACAGACGGTCAAAAACCACCTCAGATAGCAGCTTTACATCCTCTTCATTTGTAACGTATTGCCTTACCATATATTCAGGCACAAAATGGACAAGCACCTGTCCAAAATCAAAAACTACATTTTTTATCATCATATTAATCCCGTAACAAATATTTCTATACCTATTAATATCAAAATTATGCCACCGAAAATTGTTGCCTTATTTGATAGCTTGGTGCCGAATTTTTTGCCGATAAAGATACCACCCAAGCAAATAGCGAAGGTTACTGCCGCTATTAATAAAACTGCGATAAGCGCCTGCACTATTTGATATTCCGCAATGGTAAATCCAACGCTCAGTGCATCTATTGACGTGGCAACGCCCTGGATGAGCAATGCGGCAATGCCAACCTTATGCGGCTCATCCCCTTCCTTGTGGAAGATGCCGTCAAGAAGCATTTTGCCACCTATGCAAAGAAGCAAAACCAGTGCAATCCAAGGGATAAATTTTTCAAAGGCTTCAAAATATTGCAATATTGTATGTACGCAAACCCAGCCCAAAAGCGGCATTAGTGCTTGGAAAAAGGCAAATGTACCTGCCACCCCTGCCATTTTTCCCTTTTTCATATTTTGCTCGTTAAGTCCGTTTGCTAAGGACACAGAAAATGCGTCCATAGCAAGGCCGACTCCCAAAAGAATGCTTTCTAAAAAGAACATGAAATTTAATTCCATTAGTATTTTTCCTCATCCGGTGTGTTCAATTCGTAATAATATTCAAGAAGCTCGTGAGAGTATTCCTCTATCCTGCCAAATGGCAAAATAAGCATACGGCTAATACCGATTTGCTCAACAAAGGAAGGATTGTGGCTGACAACAATAATTGTACCCTCAAAGAGATTGAAGTTGCCGCCGATTACCTTTTGAGTTTCCGGGTCTAAATGGTTTGTAGGCTCATCAAGAATCAAAAGATTTGCCTTTTGCAAAAGAACCTTACAAAGCGCTACCCTTGCCTTTTCCCCGGGGGACAACACCTTTACCTTTTTGTTTACATCATCCTCGTAAAAAAGGAAGTTACTAAGGGCGCCGCGCAATTGCCATTCGGTATACTTTTCCCCATCTACATTTTGCAGAATTGTCTTTTCCGGGTCAAGCTGCTCAAGCTCCTGTGCGTAGTAAGCAATATCCGTTTTGTCATTGTAACGGATTTTGCCGCTGTTAGGCTCTAAAATGTTCATTATAAGCTTTAAAAGGGTGGATTTACCAACACCGTTTTCGCCAACAACCAAAAACCGCTCTCCGCCGTTGATTTTAAAGGACAAATCCTTATAAAGCAAGGGCTGGTCGGGATAATTAAAGGTAAGATTCTCAACCTCAAGGGGGATTTTTGCCCCTTCTCTTTTGGGCTTGATGTCCATTTTAACCCGTTTGTAGGTTTTTAAGCGGGTAAGCATCTCCGCCCGCTTCTTTTCAAGGCGCAATGCACGCTCCTGCCCCATGCGCTTTAATGCGTGGTTTGTCTGGCTTGCCTGCTTAGCGCGAAGAACAAATTCCTCCAGGGTTTTGATTTCCTTTTCCTGCTGAACTATGGTCATTTCACGCAGGCGAAGCTCCTCTTGATATTTCTTTTGATAAGTGGTATAGTCACCGTCATACATTTGGATTTTGTGAGTGATTTTGTTAATCAGCATTGTTTTGTTAATTATTTGGTTTAAAAAATCGACATCGTGGCTGATTATAAGCACCATGCCGTTGTAATTTTTAAGATACCTTGTTATATAATCCTTGGTGGAAACGTCCAAATGGTTAGTTGGTTCATCAAGGAGCAATAGCTCAGATTTGGAAAACAAAAGCTGACAAAATGCCATTTTGGATTTTTGTCCACCCGAAAGCTCAGACATTGGGCGCTCCAAAAGGTCCACATCTATGCCCATTTCATCAATTAAGTCAAAGAGTATATCCTCAGCATCGTAGCAATCATAATACTCTAAAAGCTCCTGTACCTTGCCCATACGGCGAAGAATTTTATTAAGCTCCTCTTCATCGGCTTCAGTTTCAAGACGGGTGTAAATTTCACCAAGCTCATTTTCAAGCGCCTTTATGGGTCTGCCTGCACGCAGATAGTCCCACACCGTTTGATTTTCATCCTCAACAACGATTTCCTGCGGAAGATAACCGATATAATTGCTTGTGGAGATAAAGCCGCTATCAAGCTCCTGCTTGCCTAAAAGAACCTTAAAAAGAGTGGTCTTGCCGGCACCGTTTACGCCGACTATGCCAACCTTATCTCGGTCACCTACGTTAAACTCAGCATCATCAAATATTGTTTCAAGCCCGAAGGCAAGATTCATATTTTTCCCACGCATAGACATCGGCAGTTCCTCCTTGTTCAGTATTTTTACATTTTATCATATAAAGGATAAGATTTCAACATATAGAGATAATTTTGTTTGCGATTTAATTATGCAGCTCCTTCAGTTTGACACAGCCGATGTCAACTTCGTATATATGCAGATTTCCATTAAAAAATACCGACACGTGTCGGTATTTTTTGTATTTTATTGCTTCATTTCGATGCCTTGAGATTTTAAGATTGCGATAATCTTATCAACGATTTCCATAACCTCATCCTTTGTTAAGGTTCTGTCCTCATGCATAAAGGTCAAGCGGACTGTGATGGACTTACCGCTTTCATCCTCATAGGTGTCAACAACCGCTTCCTTTTTGATAAGTGGGGAGTTAACCTCCTTAATTGCGTTTGCAATTGGTGCGTACTTGCTTGTAACAAATGTAACGTCAACATCAATTGTTGGGTACTTTGGCGCTTCAACGTAGTGAATGCCTGCGTTTTCAACGCTTACAAGCTTATCCATATCAATTTCAAGGAAAACAATGCTTGCCTTCTTATCAATCTTCTTAGAAACGGTTGGGTGTACAATACCCATTTTACCGAGCACTACACCGCCGCAAGAGATTTCATTATAATTTCTTGGGTGAACATAGTTGTGGTCAGCCTCTGTTGCCTTATATTCAAGAGCCCTATGCTTAACGTCATCAACTACGCTTGAAATCATATTGGCAAGGTCATAGTAAAGCTCAGTTACGCTCTTGGTCTTGGAGAACAAGGTTACGCAAAGCTTCTTTTCCTCGTTACACATACCGTCAGCCTTTAAGCCGTTTACTACTCTTGCTATTTCAAAAATACCAAAGTCAGATGCGTAAGATGTATTTATCTTAACCTGGCAAAGCTGGTTTGGAACCATTGATTTTCTGATGGTTTCGATATTTGGGTTTGTTGCGTTTAAAAGCTTAATATTATTTTCAATTTCGATACCAAGCTTCTTACACTCATCTGTATATGCCCAAATATAAGAATGAACCTCGTGCAAGCCGAAGGACTTAACCAAAATATCCTTAACCTGCTCATCAGTTGTCTTTGTCAAGAAAGCGCGTACAGGGTAAAGAGGTGCAACTGTTGTGTTGATATTAAAGTTATCGTAACCGTAAATACGGGTAATTTCCTCAATAATATCAGCCTTTAATGTAACGTCCTTTGTCGCTCTCCAGCTTGGCACGTCAACAGTAAAGCTATTGTTATCAAGCTTAACACCGAAGCCAAGGGCGCTCAAGGTATTTACAATTGTATCGTTTGAAATTTCGATACCTGTGTAGCGGTCAACAAAGCTCTTTTCAAAATTAAGAGTAACCTTGTCGTACTTATAAGCATACTCATCCGTCAAAGCAGAGGTAACCTTGATACCGCTATCATAATCGGACAAAAGCTTAACAAATCTTTCAATTGCCGCAACTGTAAGCTCAGGATCCAAGCTCTTTTCATAACGCTGGGATGCATCTGTACGGTGAGCCAAGCGAGAGGAGCTTTTTCTGATAGAAGCTGCGTCAAAGGTTGCAGATTCAAGGGTTAAGGAGCTTGTATCCTCAACAATCTCGGAATCCAAGCCACCCATAATACCTGCAATGGCAACAGGGCTGTTGTCATTACAAATCATTAATGTGTTTTCATCAATATGACGCTCCACACCGTCAAGAGTTTTAAAGTCAAATGGCTTTTCAAACCTCTTGATTCTTATCTTTTCAACCTTACGTGAGTCAAAGGCGTGCATTGGCTGACCCATTTCAAGCATTAAGTAGTTTGTCAGGTCTGCCAAGAAGTTAATGGCACGCATACCGCAGTAGAACAAACGGATACGCATATTAACAGGGCTTATATGCCTTGTAATATTTTCAAATTGCAAGCAGGAATATCTGTGGCAAAGCGGATCCTCAATCTTCAAGTCGATCTTAGGAAGATTGTTATAAACGCTCAAGTCTGCCTTTGGAAGCGGCTTCAGCTCTCTTCCACAAAGGGTTGCAATCTCTCTTGCAATACCGTAGTGACCCCAAAGGTCAGGGCGGTTGGTAAGGGACTTATTATCAACCTCGAAAACAATATCGTCAATTTGGTAAATTTCCTTAATATCTGTGCCAAGAGCAACATCCTCGAAAATTTCCATAATACCGCTGTTTTCATCACTTAAGCCAAGCTCCTTTTCAGAGCAGCACATACCGTGTGAGGTGTAGCCTGCCAAAGCCCTTGGTGCGATGGTGATATCACCGATTTGTGCGCCAAGCTTTGCAAACGCGGTTTTCATACCAACGCGTACGTTTGGTGCGCCGCAAACAACGTCAACAAGCTTGTCTTCACCAATATCAACCTTTAAAAGATGGAGCTTTTTGGACTCGGGGTGGTTTTCAACAGATTTAATTTCCGCAACTACGACACCCTTTAAGTCACTACCCTTATAAAAAATCTCGTTTTCAACTTCAGCAGTGGAAAGAGAGAATTTTTGAATTAATGCGTTCAGGTCAACGCCTTTAAGATCTACAAAATCAGAGATCCAGTTCATTGAAATTAACATATTCTCTTTCCTCCTTATTTATCATCAGTAAATTGGTCAAGGCTTGTAAGGTTTGCGCCGTTTAGGTCACGAATGTCCTTAACACCGTACTTCATCATTGCAAGACGTGTTAAGCCAAGGCCAAAGGCAAAGCCTGTGTATTCATCAGGGTCAATGCCACCCTCTTTTAACACATTGGGGTGAATCATACCGCAAGGACAAAGCTCAAGCCAGCCGCTGTGCTTACAGGAAGGACATCCCTCACCGCCACAGATAGCGCAGCTGATATCAAGCTCAAATCCGGGCTCCACAAATGGGAAAAATCCGGGGCGAAGCCTTACCTTCAAATCTCTTTGGAACACCTCAGAGAGCATTGTCTTCATAAAGAATATAAGGTTTGAAATGGAGATGTTCTTATCAACCATTACACCCTCCATCTGGAAGAATGTATTTTCGTGACAAGCATCTGTTGACTCGTTTCTGAAGCATCTGCCCGGGAATATAGCACGGATTGGCTTACCCTCGTTTACAAGCTGGTCCTTATACTTTTTGTAAATTGCGTTTTGCGCAGCGGAGGTATGTGACTTTAAAAGCTGACCGTTTTCAAGATAATATGTATCCTGCATATCACGTGCCGGGTGGAACTTAGGAATATTAAGCGCCTCAAAGCACTCATAGTCAGTTACAACCTCACTGTAGTCCTCAATATTAAAGCCCATAGTTCTGAATACGTTTTCACAGTGGCGCTGTACCAGGGTGATTGGATGGTATGAGCCCTTTACAAGGTGTGTAGGCACGCTCAAATCAATCTCGGGAAGTGAGTTTAACTCCTTTTCAAGCTCAATTTTGTTCAATTCCTCAATTTTATTTGCAATTGCCTGGGTTGCGTAGCCCTTAAGCACGTTAACAGCCTGTCCAAAGCTCTTCTTTTCCTCAGGGGACAAGCCGCCCATTTTCTTCAAAAGCTCAGTTATAGAACCGTTTTTGCCAAGATATGCAACACGGATATTTTCAATTTCCTGTGTGCTGCTGACCTGACTTAGCTGACTGTCAAGCTGACCCTTTAGCTCGTTTATCTGCTCGTTCATCTTAAACCTCCATATATATTATAACTAAAATAAAATTTTCAAAGGATAGTATAGCACACTATAATTTGATTGTCAACATTTTTGTGTTGACTAAATAATATTTTTGCTGTAAAATTGTATCAGAGGTGATTGTTTATGATTAAGATTTTTTCCTGCGGCCTGCTTGACACTAACACATATGTTGTGTGGGAGGAGCGATCTAAGGAGGGTATGATTATTGATTGCGGTGTTGAGCCACTTACTGTTTTAAGATATGTTGAAGAGCAAAGGTTAAAAATAAGATATGTTGTTTTAACTCACGGACATTTTGACCACGCTGAATATGTGGAAGAATACGAAAAGCTGTTTCGGGAGGCGGAAATAATTTGCCATGAGGACGAAAAAGCCGTGCTTTACGATATGGAGGCAAATCTTTCAATTTGGGGAAAGCGCCCGCGAGCCTACGATTGTAAGTACACCTACGTTAAGGAAGGTGACGTTCTTTCCCTTGGGAAAGGTGGAATCGGACAAAAAAGTGGCGAGGAGTGTATGAATTTTCAAATTTTACACACTCCAGGACACACACCGGGGTGCATCTGCCTTTATAACGAAAGGGACAAAATTATGTTTACCGGAGACACTCTTTTTAAGAGAAGCTATGGCAGAACAGACTTTAAATACGGGGACAGTCGCTTAATGTACTCCTCCCTCAAGCGGTTATACTCAATGGACCCAGGCATTGTATTCTATCCCGGGCATTACCAAAGCTCTGTTATTGGAGATGAAATTTAAAAAAAGCCGACCACGTGTCGGCTTTTTATCATTTTTGCACAAAAAGGCGGTTAGCTTTTTACGCGATTATGTAATATGTTTAAATTTTAATTTTTTTGTTAATTTCAGGTTGTTTTTCTAAAACGTTTAATGTATAATTAATAAGGTAGATTGAGATTAAGGGGAATTTGCCTTGATTTTAATCTTTTTTACTAACTTGAGGAGGGCTTTTATGCGTCAATTATACGGTTCAATCAATGAATCATTACATTCCGTTTTGCCTATTTGTGCAATAGTTTTACTCCTTAGCATATCCCTCTCTCCTGTTATGCCCGGAGTTATGGTTATGTTCCTGTTTGGAGCCATGATGCTTATTTTGGGAATGAGCATTTTTACAATCGGTTCAACCATTTCAATGGAGCCTCTTGGTGAGGGTGTCGGTATCCAGCTTGGAAAATCAAAGAAAAAGGTTTTGCCTGTTATTATTTGCTTTGTTGTCGGTATGCTTATTACCATTGCAGAGCCTGATTTACAGGTGCTTGCAGAAAAGGTACCTTCAATTAACAATTGGGTGCTTATTATATTGGTTGCACTCGGTGTTGGCGTTTTCTTAGCCGTTGCCTTGATTAAAGCAAGATTTAAAATCAGGCTCTCTTATATCTTGGTTCCTCTTTATGCACTTGTTTTAATTTTGGCTTGCCTGCCTTACATACCAGGATTGAATATTGGCTCCGTTGACTTTATTCCAACAGCCTTTGACTCCGGCGGAGTTACAACAGGCCCTATTACCGTTCCATTTATTATGGCTTTGGGTGCAGGCCTTGCATCTATGCGCAAGGATAAGCGCTCAGCTGAGGACAGCTTCGGTCTCGTTGCTCTTTGCTCCATCGGTCCTATTTTGTCAGTTCTCATTCTCAGCCTTGTAGTTAAGCCAGAGCCTGTGGCAGATGCTACATCTCCCGTTGACTATAATATGAACACACGTGAGGCGTTTTTGAGGTTTTTAGATCCCGAAACAGGTATTCTACGCTACATTAAAGAGGTTGCAATGGCATTTTTACCCATTGTAGGAATGTTTATTGTTTATCAGCTTATTTTCAAAAGATTTAAAAAGCTCCAGGTTATAAGAATTTGCGTTGGCTTTGCTTATACATATATTGGTCTTGTTCTCTTTATGACAGGTGCAAACGTTGGATTTATGCCTGCAGGACAGCTTATCGGTGAGGTTATTGCCAAAACAGAGTTTAAATATGCGCTTATCCCTATCGGTATGATACTTGGATACTTTGTTGTATCTGCCGAGCCTGCGGTGCATACCCTTAAAAAGCAGGTTGAAGAGGTTACAAACGGTGCTATTTCTCAAAAGTCAATTGGCATAGCCCTTTCTGTGGGTGTTGCGGTTTCCATTGGAATTGCAATGACAAGAGTGCTTACCGGTATTCCGATTTTGCCAATTTTGATTGTTGGATATATCATCCCACTTGTTATTACCTTCTTTGTACCCCCGATTTACACAGGTATCGCATTCGACTCCGGTGGAGTTGCATCGGGTCCTATGGCGACAACCTTTATTCTCCCATTTGCCATTGGTGCTTGCGAGGCACTTGGCGGTAATGTTATGACAGATGCCTTTGGTATTGTGGCTATGATTGCAATGACTCCGCTTATTACTATCCAGGTTCTTGGCTTGATTGGTAAGACAAGACAGGACAGAATGATGAAGAAAATTCATATGGAGTTTGAGCAAATTGATGACGGTATTGTTTACTATGCCACACCGGGCTCGAACCAATATGGCATATAAGGAGGTTGCATAATGAACGGTGACAGAATTATAATGCTGCTTTCCATTATTGCACGTGGTAAGGGCGCTCAATACATAAGAATGCTTAAGGAAAAAGGGCTTTATCTAAACTATCAGTGCGTTGGCTCAGGTACGGCTTCCTCTGAAATGATGGATATTCTGGGCCTTGGCAACAGTGACAAGGACATTATGCTCAGCTTTGGTACATACAATGCAATTGATGCTTTGAGTGGCGAGCTTGGTAAGCAGGTAGGCTCCAATATGGGCTACGGCGGTATCGCTATGGTAATTTCACCCTCTGCCTTCAGCAGAATTACGGCAGAGATAATTAAAAGGAACAGTAAGGATATTGTGAAAGGAGACGGAAGTAATATGCACAGCGAATTTGATTATAGCTTAATTCTTATTTCAGTTAACCGCGGTTACACAGATGCGGTAATGCAAACTGCAAAAAGGGCAGGAGCGACAGGTGGCACTGTTATTAAGGCGCGTTTGGCTGAGGCGCAAGAAATTGAGGCTTACGCAAATACTGTCCTTAATGATGAAAAGGAAATTGTAACTATTCTTGCCCCTAACAGCATAAGAAACCAAATCCTTGAGGATGTAAATACCGAGTTTGGGCTTAAGTCTGAGGCTCAGGGTACGGTTCTGGCTGTTCCTGTTGACAAGGTATTTAAGATATGATTCAGAAAGATGTGTCAAAACTGACACACCTTTTTGTTTTGCATATTTTTCCTCTTGACAAGGGGATTTTTATTTGATATAATAAATGGGACAAGATGTCCCAATTACTTTTTGGAGGATTTTATGGCAACTAAAAATGAGCTTCTTTTTGATAAGATAAAAAAATGTATAGACAATTTTTTTGATTTAAACGGATATTCCCCTTCTGTACGTGATATTTCTGTCGTTATAGGCACGCCTAAGAGCACGGTGCAAAGGTATCTTGACGATATGCGTAATATGGGCATTATTAAAAACGGCAAGTACGGTATCGAAACAGAGCATATTTCCAAAACGGAGCGCGCTGTTGTTTCCGTGCCTGTTCTGGGTCTTATCCCCTGCGGTCCTTTGACTGAGGAGGAGGAATATATTGACAGTTATATTAAGCTGCCACAGTCATTTCTTGGTGTGGGTGAGTTTTTTATACTTACAGCCTCCGGGGATTCTATGATTGAGGCAGGAATTGATGACGGTGACTTGGTTGTGGTAAAAAAGCAGGAGCATGCGAAGCGCGGAGATATTATCGTTGCCTTGGCTGATGGAAAAAACACCCTTAAAAGATATTTTCCCGAGCCGGAAAACAAGCGCGTAAGGCTACACCCCGAAAACTCCGAAATGGAGGACTTTTACGTAAGTGAGCTTTATATACAGGGTGTTGCGACCAAGGTGATTAAGAATTTATAATGGCAGAATATAAAAGAATACCTTTAACTATTGATGCTCTTTTTATGGCTGACGGAGCTATTAAGCCGCGAAAAATCATATTAAACGAGGGCATTTTTAATATTGACAGGATTGTAAGGGTCAAAAACTATTGCCCACGGGTAGTACCCTGTGTTGCCCCTGTTGAATACACGGTTATGGTTGAGGGGAACGAAAAAAAGATTTATTTTGAGCCACACAGTAATATGTGGTTTTCGGTAAAGGCATATGAAAAATAGAGCTATTTTACACAGTGATGCCAACTGCTTTTACGCATCCTGTGAAATGGTTTTGCGTCCTGAGCTAAGGGATAAGGCTGTGGCTGTTTGCGGCAGCACCGAGGAGCGGCACGGAATTGTCCTTGCCAAAAGCGAAAAGGCAAAAAAGGCAGGGGTTACAACGGGTATGCCAAATTGGGAGGCGCTGCAAAAATGCCCCGAGCTTGTTATTGTGCCGCCCCGCTTTGACTACTATGTGCGTTTTTCCAAGCTGCTGCACGAAATTTATGAAAGATATACAGATTACATTGAACCGTATGGAATGGATGAATGCTGGCTTGATGTCAGCGACTCCATAAAAAGTCCCATGGAGATTGCAGAGGAGATAAGGCAGGCGGTTAAGGATGAGCTTGGCTTGACTGTCAGCATTGGGGTTTCCTTTAACAAGGTTTTTGCAAAGCTGGGCAGTGATATGAAAAAGCCCGATGCAATAACGGAAATTACAAGGGAGAATTTCAAGGACAAGGTTTGGCCCCTTCCCTGTTCTGAGCTTTTGTATTGCGGCAGGCAAACAAGCATTGGACTTGAAAAAATTGCGGTGCATACTATTGGTGAGCTTGCTTCTCTACCCTGTGATTATGTAACTAAAAAATTTGGCAAAAACGGACACTCCCTTTGGCTTTTTGCAAATGGCTTAGATGAATCAAGAGTGGCACATATGGATTACTACGTGCCTGCAAAGTCCTTAGGACACGGTGTTACTTGTGTTGAAAACATTGATAGTTA
>SVRE01000038.1 GCA_015065005.1 Oscillospiraceae bacterium | reverse complement strand
ACAGCCTCCATCATTGAGGGAGGGGGACCGCAACGCATTTACTTTAGTTAAATCAATACAATAAAAGCGGTGGAAGGAGTATTACTCCACAGGGTTAGTAGGAATAACCACGTTTGCCCCACTCTCTGTCATAACCGTGGGTAGCTTTCCGTCCCATTTGTTAATATACTCAACATACTTTAAGTAATCTGTAATAAGCTTGATTTCGTTTTCGCTCTTGCCCTCAAAGCTGATTTCATATTCGGTTGTACTTGTGCCGTCTTCATGGTCAATAATGCTTTCTGTAATTTTGAAGCCTAAAGCCCTTGCAATTTCAATTGATTTTAGCTTAAGTGCAGTTGCCTCAGCCTGCGCAATCTTGAGCTGTGCATCAGCTTCACCCTGCGCCTGTGCTATTTTAGCCTCAGCCTCTGCCTTTGCAATTTCAATTTCAGCCTGTGCCGCCTTTAGCTTTGCTTCTGCTTCACCCTGCGCCTTTTCAATAGCAGCCTTTGCCTCAGCCTCTGCCGCTGCAATCTTTGCTGCATTTTCGTATTCGGCACGGAGCTGATTTTGCTCGGCAATCATTTTGTCCTCAACCGCCTTTTCAAAGGCATCGGAAAAGTCGATGTTTGTAAGCACAACTGTGGAAATGGTAACAAAATACTTATCTGAGATGGCTGCCTTTATTGCTTCCTCAACCTTTGGGGACATAGATGCACGGTCGGAAATAATGTCCATGGCCTTGTAAGAGGAAAGCACAGACTTTGCCTTTTCAATGGCGATGCTTTGGATACGGCTTTGCAAAACGTATAATGAGCCGTATTCAGTTGCAATATCAATTGCCTTGTCGCTCATAATTTGGTACTGAAGGGTCATTGCAACATCCATTGTTTGTGCATCGCTTGAATAAGCGGCTGTTGCAATATCTAAGTTTTGTACCTTAGCATCATACCTTGAATAGGAGTTGGTGATCCAAAAATCAAAGTGAGTGCCCGCAGTTCTTACGTCCTTTGCCTCGCCCATATATTTAACAACTGCAACCTCACCTGTGTCAACAGTGTGGAAGCTTGGTGCGATTAAAATGGTAAGGAGCAAAAATACCCCTGCAATTCCAAGGCAAACCTTGCCTGTGGTTGTAATTTTTCTTGTTTTCTTGTGTTGAATAATGGTTATTGCAATAGAGATTGCCATGCCAATTATAAATGCCAAGGCAATTAAAAATCCTATCATAATAAGCCCTCCCTTGTAATTTAGTAATTTAATTATACATCACCCATATCAAAAAGTCAACAAACCGCTGGTTGCATATTGGCAACTGTTAGTTTAATTTCATATTATATGGTAAGAAAGAAGGGTGAAAATATGATTAAGCTAAATGAAACAAGGAGCAACCAAGAATACCGAGTTAAGGGTGTAAACGCTCCTTACGAATTGAAATATAGATTTTATGACCTTGGAATAGTGGAGGGCAGTCGCATTAAAAGGCTGAAAAGCAGCCCTTTAGGGGACCCTGTGTCGTATTTCGTTAAGGGAACGGTGCTTGCAATAAGGAACAGCGATGCTCTTCACATAGAGGTGGAAGAGATATGAAAAGGGAAGAAACGATCGCCTTGATTGGCAACCCGAATGTAGGGAAAAGCACTGTTTTTAATGCCCTGACCGGGATGCACCAGCATACAGGCAATTGGACAGGCAAAACGGTAGAGGTTGCCAGGGGTGAATTTGTCTATAATGAAATCAAATATACGTTGGTTGATTTGCCGGGGACCTACTCGATGCGGGCGGGCAGCCCTGAGGAAATGGTAAGCCGCGATTATCTTTTGGAAAACAAGGCGGAAAAGCTGATAGTCGTTTGTGATGCCTGCGCACTTGAGCGAAATTTGAATTTATTTTTGCAAATCGCACAGATTAACAAAAATATTCTTCTGTGCGTTAATCTTTTGGATGAGGCAAGAAAAAAGGGTATAGAAATTGACTTAAATAAGCTTTCAAAAATTCTCGGCGTTGTGGTAATCGGTACAAGTGCGAGAAAGGGCAAGGGGATAGAGGAAATAAAGGAGAATTTAGAAAAAATAACCCCCTGTGTCTATAAAATACCATTTGATAATATGGAAAATGAAGAAGAAAGGCTAAAGCTGATACTCCATCATGCAGAAAAAATCGCAGAGCAGGTAACCGTTTTAACAGAAAATAAGGCGAAAAGCAGAGATGAAAAAATAGATAAGCTGTTTACAGGCAAAGCCCTTGCCTTTCCAACAATGCTTATCTTTTTATCTGTTTTACTTTTTATTACAATAACTCTTGCCAATTATCCAAGCCAGCTTTTGAGCAGTATGTTTTCATATTGTGAGGAAAAGCTATATTCTTTTATGCTCTCAACATCTTGCCCTTTGTTTATTTGCGATCTGCTTTGCTCAGGGGTAGTGCGTGTGGTTGGATGGATTGTGTCGGTTATGCTGCCGCCAATGGCGATATTCTTTCCGCTGTTTACCCTGTTGGAGGACTGGGGGTATTTGCCACGAATAGCCTTTAATTTAGACCGCCCATTTTGCAAGTGCGGCACCTGTGGCAAGCAAGCCCTTACCATGTGTATGGGCTTTGGATGTAATGCAGTTGGAGTGACGGGGTGCAGAATAATAGATTCGCCAAAGGAAAGAAAAATCGGCATACTTACAAATTCCTTGGTCCCTTGTAATGGCAGATTTCCAACGTTGATAATGCTGATATCCGTGTTTTTTGTAGGAAACGGAGCATTCCAAGGTGTCAAAAGCGCACTGCTTTTAACCCTTGTGCTTGTTTGTGCCGTTCTTGCTACTTTTTTTATTTCCTTTATTTTATCTAAAGCTTTAAAAGGAAAAAGAGGCTCCTTTATATTGGAGCTTCCCTCATACAGAACACCGCAAATTGCCAAAACTCTTGTCAGGTCGGTTTTTGACAGGACCGTAAAGGTTTTATTAAGGGCGCTTATAGTCGCAGTGCCTGCTGGGGCGATAATCTTTTTGTTGTCTAATATCACCGTTGAAAATATATCGCTGATTTCCTATATTTCAGATGCGCTTGACCCATTTGCGAGGCTTTTTGGCTTGGACGGCGTGATTTTGCTCGCATTTATTCTTGGCTTGCCTGCGAATGAAATAGTAATACCTATTGCGCTAATGGCATACTCGTCACAAAGCACATTAACGCAAGGTACTGACAATTTTGCAATAGGGGAAATTCTAATAGCAAACAACTGGACATTGGTAACCGCCGTATGTGTTTTGATATTCACCCTGTTTCACAGCCCTTGTTTAACTACACTTATAACAATAAGGAAGGAAACGGGCAGTGTAAAATACACGTTGCTTTCCGCACTTATACCAACGTTTTTCGGACTTGCGCTGTGCTTTTTGGTAAATATAATCGGCACTTTTATAATATAAAATCTCGGATAGTCGGCGTGTAATTGTTGACCGCTTTACAAATCTATCCGCCAATTGAAAACACGTGTTTTTAAATAGCAAATTTTGTCGAATGAATATGCTGTATAATTTGCAAATTCTTATTCATTATAGGCAAAAGCCTTTATTCAGTATTTGGTGAAAAGGTAGAAATTTTTTAATTTTTTTGTGCAAAATATATAATTAGGCAACTAACAAAAATTGTGCAAACCATACAATCATTTTATACAGTTGCCTATAATGATGCGTTTTGCACTTAAAAGTGGGAAATATAGGTGGAGGTGTGGAAAACTCCGTTGAAAATGTGCAAAACTCTTGATTTTACAGGGGCGTAAAAGTTGAAATTTCCACTTTTCCACACCTGGCATCTGTTGAAAAGTTGAAAAACCCACCTCAAATTACACATTTGCCGAAAATTCAAATGTAGAAAAAAATAAATTTTCAACTTCCCACTTGACAAGAAATTATTCACCGAGGTGGAATTTATTCACCCCTTTAAAAAATATTCTTGTGTATTTTGCACAAAAAATCATGACTTTTTCAAGAATATCAAGGCTCCAAGGGTTAATATGATGATTGATAAAATTATATGCTCTAAATATGTATGTAACAGACCGTGGATTTGTAAAAATTCGTAAAAGCATGCAGGTTGAATAATTTTTCTTATCGTGTCAGCCTCCACGAGTATAACCACCAAATAAAGCAGCTTTATGGAGTTGAAAAGATTTTGCTTGTAATTCAATATATTCCTCCTTAAAGTAAAAAATCCTCACCTAATTGTACCATCATTTAAGAGGTTTTTCCACGAACAAATAATGGAAATCCCGTTTTTTAAATTATGTAAAAAAATCCTGTAAAGCCTTTATGCGTATGGTTCGAGAGTTTTTAAGGAGTGTATATTTAATTGCATTTAATCGAAATGCCTGTTTTTGGTAAAAATCCCTTGAAACATAAGGCTTGCATAGGGGGATTTTGCTCCTGCTTTTTGTGATATAATTCGGCATACACTCAAATGAATGGCTTGTCCGAGAATTAAGGAGTTAAAAATGGGAACGATTGCTAATGCAAGAAAAAGAATAAGCAAGCATACCGTATGTGAATATAAGCTGATTTTTTCGGACTCTGAATATTCCATTGAATGCACGGAGCGTGATAATTTCGGCAGGGTTACTGATTATTCACTTGTGAAAAGCATAACTAGTCTGGAGGAGATTGCAAGGGAGATGTTTCAAAGCATAGTAAAATATGGCACCTGTGCTTGCACGCTATACGATATAATTACCGACTTAATATGTTGAATTTGCGAAGAACCGCTGAAAAATAGCGGTTTTTTTAATTTTCGCTATTGAATTTTTTAAGAATATATAGTATTATTACATAAAGTGCTAAAAAGGCTGTTCTTGACTCTTTGCTTTTATGGCAGGGGGCTCTGAGACAAGGTGACATTTTGGAAAATAAGATTAATGAAGCCGTTTGCCGTTACGGTATGGAAGAGATTTTCAACGGTGCCATTCTCGGCTTTTCCGGCGGTGCTGATTCAGGTGCGCTTTTGCACTATCTCAAGGATAGGTGCGGCTGCTTGCTGGCTGTTCACATCAACCATATGATAAGGGGGAGTGAGGCAGACAGGGATGAGGCATTTTGTAAAAGCGTGTGCCTGGAATACGGTGTTGAGTTCAAGTCCTTCAAGGTTGATATTCCTAAGCTCAGCAGGGAAAGGAAGCAGGGGCTGGAGGAAACTGCAAGGCAGGAAAGGTACAGGATATTTTCGGAGCTTTTGGAGGCTGATTCAAGATATAAGTGTATTGTAACAGCCCATAATGCCAACGATAATGCGGAAACCGTGTTATTTAATCTTGCCCGTGGAAGTGGGGCTAACGGTCTGTGCGGAATTAAGCCTGTTTTTGGCAAAATCTACCGCCCATTAATTTATTCTACAAGAAATGATATAATTAATTATTGTAATGACAATAATGTTAAATATGTAGTTGATTCAACAAATAATGATACAGACTATACAAGGAATCGCATAAGGCACCTGGTTTTGCCACAACTGATGGAAATCAATCCGGGATTTTTGGATTCCTGCACAAGGCTTGGCGAAATATTAAGGCAGGATGAGGAATATATTTGGTGTGAGGCAAAAAAAGCCTTGTCGGCGGTAAATGACGGCAAAATTCATAAGGAAGTGGCAAAATCCCTTGACGGTGCGGTTTTGTCAAGGGTCCTTAAAGCCTTAGGCGGTCAAAGCGTTGACTTTAAGGCAACCAAAGCCTGTATAGCCCTTATTGATAAATGGAATACGGGTAAAATGGTCAATTTGGGTAGCGGTCTTACATTTAAAACAGAGCGTGATTATTGCGGATTTATCAGAACTGAGGAAACCAAGCGGACTGAGCTTTTTTACACTCTTAACGAGGGTATAAATTACATTGAAGAGCTTGATGCCATAATTGCAGTCAACTGTGACTGTGAAAAAGAGGAATACAGGCTCAGCGGCAGTGTTAAGCTCAACCCGGAAAATATAAGCGGTCAGCTTTATGTGCGCAATAAACGTGACGGTGACTGTGTGAAGAGCGCGGGGATGACCAAAAAGCTTAAAAGAGTTTTTTGCGATTTGCACATTCCGTCTCACCTTCGCTCCCGCTTGCCCATTATATGTGATGACGGTGGCGTTTTGGCGGTGCCTGGCATTGTGGCAAGGGATGGCGCCTTTGACAAAAAGGGTAAATTAAGCATAAAAACATATTTTAAATCATTTAGCAACGGAGGTATCAATGAAAAAGAAGAATAATGTCCTAACCATAGTTATTTTGGTGGCGGTTGCAATATTGCTTGTGGCAATAATAGCATCAATATTCAACTATTCACCGGACATAAAGGAATATACTTACGGGGAAATGGTTGACGCCTTTGAGCAAAACAAGGTGTTTGGCTACATCAAGGATCCGAATGAATATTCCGTAATAGTTTTCCTGAGCCAGGGGGACTGGGATAATTACTGGGACGGAAACTCAAAAAATGATAAGGAGCTATACGAAAACTTAAGAATAGCATACCTTACAAGCAGTGATTATTATGAGTTTTTTGGCTCTCCTTATAGCAGCTACGGTCCGTCAATGCTGAACGCAATCCAGCAGGGCCTTGCACAGAGCGGGGTTATATCAAATCTCCAAAACCGTCACGAGTCCTTGGAGGTTAAGGAAACACCCTGGTATGTAGCTAATTTGCCATTAATTATAATGGTAGTACTGTTCGTGATATTTATGTTTGTTTCATTCCGCCAGGCAAACGGTGGAAAGATGGGCGGTTTTGGTAAATCCAAGGCACGTCACGGCGAGAATCAAAAGGAAAAGGTTACCTTTGCTGACGTGGCAGGGGCTGATGAGGAAAAGGCGGAGCTTGAGGAGGTAGTTGAATACCTTAAAAATCCGGGCAAGTTTACAGGCTTGGGCGCAAAAATTCCTCACGGTGTTCTTTTGGTGGGCCCTCCGGGTACAGGTAAAACCTTGCTTGCAAAGGCTGTCGCGGGTGAGGCTGGGGTGCCGTTTTACTCAATGTCAGGCTCCGATTTTGTGGAGATGTACGTTGGTGTAGGTGCTTCAAGAGTAAGAGATTTATTCGATAATGCAAGAAAATCGCATGCGGCAATCATATTTATTGATGAAATTGATGCCGTTGGTCGTCAAAGGGGCGCAGGCTTAGGCGGCGGTCACGATGAAAGGGAGCAGACCCTTAACCAGCTCCTTGTTGAAATGGACGGCTTTGACGGTCACTCAGGTATCATTGTAATGGCGGCAACTAACCGCCCTGATATTCTTGACTCTGCATTGTTAAGACCGGGTAGATTTGACAGGCAAATCACAATCGGCTTACCCGATATTAAGGGTAGAGAAGAAATATTGAAGGTGCATGCAAAGGGCAAGCCCTTTGAGGAAACTGTTGATATGCACAAGGTGGCGCAAACAACCGTTGGCTTTACAGGTGCAGACCTTGCCAACCTGCTTAACGAGGCGGCACTTTTGGCTGCAAGACGTTCAAAATCATTAATTGGTATGGATGAAATTGAGGATTCCTGGGTTAAGGTTTGTGTAGGTACACAAAAGAAGAACAGGATGACCGAAAAAGAAAAGCGCAATACCGCAATTCACGAGGCAGGTCACGCAATAATTGCCCATATCCTTCCAACACAGGATAATGTACGTCAGATTTCAATCATTCCAAGCGGTAGGGCTTTGGGATATACCCTTACACCACCAAGCGAGGATAAGTATAGCGAATCCAAGCAGGAAATGAAGGAAAGAATAGCTATGATGCTTGGCGGACGTGTGGCTGAGGAAATTATCTTTGGTGACTACACTGGCGGTGCGTCCAATGATATTCAAAGGGCAACAGAGGTTGCGCGAAAGATGGTTACCGTTTATGGTATGAGCAAGGAGCTTGGCACAATCCGTTACGGCTCACAGCATGGTGAGGTGTTCCTTGGCAGAGATTTTGGTTCAACTCCCGACTATTCCGATGCAACAGCGGCTAAAATTGATGCTGAAATCAAGAGAATTGTTGATGAGTCCTATGATTTGGCAACCGAAATCCTTACAAAATACAAGGGAAAGCTTGACTTTATTGCAGACTTCCTGTTAAAGCACGAGGTTATGGATGATGAGCAATTTGCTTGTGCTATGAAGGATGACGTAACTATGGAAGAGGTTGAAGAATTAGTTACCGAAAAGAAGCGCAGAAGCGAAGAGGAAAACAGAAGAAGACAGGAAAGAATAGAGGCTGAAAGACAAGCGCAAATTCAAGCTAAAATTGATGAGCGCAAGCGTATGGAGGCTGAGCTTGGACTTAGCGATGATGAGGAAAAGCAGGAGCCACAGCCACAAGCTTCCATAGAGGCACCTGATGAAGTGCCCGAAGATGAGCAAGAGGACGAAAATAAAGGCGAATAATGAAAAAGGATGCTACCTATGTGGCATCCTTTTCTGTTGGTAAATGTCTGTTTTGAATTAATTTTCGGGCAAATGCACACTATAATATAATGTAGCAAATTGCACAAAAAACGTGTAGTTAATTGTGCATTTATCCAAAAAATCAACAAATGACTTGACAGTTTTAGTTTTTTAATATATAATTAGAACGTAAAAATTAGATTTCGAGGAGGAAATCATGAAAAAGAAACTATTAATATTAATGTTCATTGTTTCTATTGTGGCTTGCATTTTCGCATCCTGTGGCGAATGTAAGCATGAAGCATATGAGGTTAAGTCTACTGTTGCTGCAACCTGTGCGGCTGACGGTAAGACAATTTCCGCTTGTACCGAATGTGGTCTTGAAAAGGTTGAAATAATTCCAAAAACAGGCAACCATACTATGTCATATGAGGAAATAAAGCCTACCTGTATGGCAGCCGGTAAGAATATCGGTACATGTACTGTTTGCGGTTTTGTGACTGAAACTGTAGGTGAACCACAGCTCCCTACTTGCGATATTGCAAACAAAAAGGAAATTGTAATTTCTGAGCCAACTTGTACAACTGACGGTAAGAAGAAGAACGTTTGTTCAATCTGTAACAAGGACATTTACGTTGTTGGTTATGACGGCACAACTCCTGCTCTTAAGCATACATATGAAAGAAGCGGCGGCTTACTTACTGAGGAAGAAATGGGTATTTCCTATGTTGCAGGTAACTGTGATACAGAGGGTTATGTTTCCAGAGTATGTAAGGATTGTGGATATGATCAGGATCCTATCACACGTGAAGAATATTCCAAGATAGAAGGCTATGACGTAGAAAAGTATGACAGCATGAAGGTTAAGGGTCACAACTGGGGCGAAAAGGTTAAAACAGTTGCTCCTACATGTGATGTAAACGGTTACGATCTTTATGTTTGTCAGATTTGTAATGCAGAGGATAAGAGGGCAGAGGTTCCTGCTGAAGGCCACAAGTACAATATGGCTGACAACGCTGTAGTGGATCTTGATTATAAGATTATTGTTAAGCCAACCTGTATTACAGAGGGTTCAAAGGCATATATTTGTACCGTATGTCAAGAGGTTGCAACTGATGAAGCTTATATTAAGCCAATCCCTACAGTTGAACACAATGTAACAAATACAAACGAAGATCTTTTGGTAGTATCTGTAGATGCTAACTGTACAGATGATGCTTACAAGATTTACAAGTGTGGCGTAGACCCACTATGTGAATACACAAAAACCTTTACGGAAGAGGGTACTGCTATCGGCCACAAGCTTGTTGTTAGCTTGGAGCCTTGTTGCTTGACAGGCGGTAAGACACGTTATATATGTGAAAATGTATGTAACGGTGTTGCTTGTGACTACACAGTTGATGATGCTCCGTTCGAGGACATTAAGCACGTACAGGGTGAGCGCAAGGCTGAACCTACTTGTGTAAAGAATGCAGTTTATACTTGCTCCGCTTGCGGTGTTGATTATGAAGCGTACACAGTTGCTGAGGGCGGCGCAGCTGCCGACCAGGCACACGGTAATCACAATTTCAGCCAGGTTGCATATGTTATAGAACCAACCTGCTCAACTGTAGGTTATACTGTTTATAGCTGTGTAGCCGGTGATTGCGGCTTGCTTGACGGTGATAATCTTGATGCAAACGGTGAGTATGTATATGAAGCACCAAGAGATGTTAAACCAAGAACAGCTCACAATTTCAATCCTTTAACTGAGGACGGCAGAATTGTTTGTGTTACTTGCTCAATGCAGTACAGAGATATCTCAACAGAGGTAACAACAGATAGCGATTCACTTTGCGTGGGTTGCGGTCTTGATGAGTGTAACTGCGGTTTGAGGGTTGAGTGGAGCGGTTACATTTCACCTAAGGAGCCGGAAAGCATCAGCGCAAATGTAGCATTTGTGAAGAACAAGCTTGAGTGGACTGAGGTTGAAATGGCTGATGACACTCTTGTAATGGGTGAGGGTATTATTGCTCTTGCGGGCGCTGCAGAAACTAAGTATACAATTAAGATTTATGATGCAGCTAACGGTACATTGCTCAACACCATTGAAATGACAGGTGAACATGTAGTAATTGACCTTTACGAGTATGCAACAGTTGGTCAGATTGAAATTCTTGCAACAACAGATGCAACAGTTTCCTTCTACTCCATCATAAAATAACTAAACAATATTATCGGGTACAGCCAAAAAAGCTGTACCCGATTTTTTTGATAAAATGCAAATTGTGTAATTTCTACCAAAATAACAGTTGTTCTCGCTGAAAGGCGTACTTTTTCACACCTGTTTTGTGCAATGTGAACAAAAAGAATATAAATATATAAAAACTATTGATATTTTAAACAAAAAATGGTACAATTAAACCATAAAAGTACAGATTAATGTACAAAATTATACGAGGTGAAACATGAAAAAAAGAATTTCTTTAGTTTTGTCAGTGCTTTGCTTGCTCGCACTTGTTGTTGCGCTTGCATCATGCGGTCATGAGCACGCGTTCAAGCCGGAGTGGGAAAGCAATGAAACAGACCACTGGCATGTATGTGAGGGAGAAGGAGAGGCTTGTGCTGAGGTTTCAGGCAAGGCTGCCCACACATTTGAAGAAAAATCAAAGACAGATGCTACTTGTACAGCAAAGGGCTCATTAGTTGAGGCTTGTGTTGTTTGTGGCTATGAAAAGACATCTGAGCTTGAAATAGTAGCTCACGATTATGCAGATGCTACATGTACAGCTCCAAAGACATGTAAGCTTTGTTCTGCAACAGAGGGTGAGGCTCTCGGCCACGATGAAAAGGAAGAGGTAGTAGCTCCAACCTGTACAGAAGCAGGTATTACGAACGTAACTTGCTCAAGATGTGATTACACAGCAACAAAGGACGAGGTTGCAGCTCTCGGTCACGATTACAAGGAAGAGGTGGTAGCTCCAACCTGTACAGAGGTTGGTATTACAAACGTAACTTGCTCAAGATGTGATTACACAGCAACAAAGGATGAGGTAGCAGCTCTCGGTCACAAGGGCGGTACAGCAACATGTACTGAAAAGGCTAAATGTGAGACTTGTGGTGAAGAATATGGCGATTTGTTAGAGCACACTTGGACTGCTGCAACTTGCGATGAAGCAAGAACTTGCTCAGCTTGTGGCGCAACAGACGGTGAAGCTCTTGGACACGATTTTGTAAATTATGTGTCCAACAATGATGCAACATGTACAGAAGACGGTACAAAGACAGCTAAGTGTGAGCGTTGTGATGTAACTGATACAAAGGCTGACGAAGGTACTGCGCTTGGACACGATTTTGTTAATTACGCATCAGACGAAAATGCAACATGTACAGAAGACGGTACAAAGACAGCTAAGTGTGAGCGTTGTGATGTAACTGATACAAAGGCTGACGAAGGTACTGCGCTTGGACACAATTTTGTAAATTACGTATCAGACGAAAATGCAACATGTACAGAAGACGGTACAAAGACAGCTAAGTGTGAGCGTTGCGATGCAACTGACACAGTAGCTGACGAAGGCACTGCACTTGGTCATACAGAGGGTACAGCGGCTACATGTACATCTAAGGCGGTATGTAGCGTTTGTGAAGAAGAATACGGCGAAACACTTCCACACAGTTGGGTAGCGGCTACATGTACAGAGCCCGGTAGTTGTTCAGTTTGCGGTGCGGAAAGCGAAAGCGCAGTTGGACATACATTTGCTGACTATGTATCCAATAACGATGCAACCTGCGTTGAAAACGGCACCGAAACAGGTAAATGTATCCGTTGTGATGAAACAGATACAAGAGAAGATGACGAAAGTGCACTCGGTCATAATTTTGCAAATTATGTATCTAACAACGATGCAACTTGTGTTGCAGACGGTACAAAGACTGCAAAGTGTGAACGTTGCGATGAAACAGATACAAAGGCTGATGAAGGTAGCGTACTCGGTCATAATTTTGTAAGCTATGTATCAGACGAAAATGCAACATGTACAGAAGACGGTACAAAGACAGCTAAGTGTGAGCGCTGTGATGTGACTGACACAAAGGCTGACGAGGGTAGTGCACTCGGACACAAGTATGATAACTACGCGTCCAACGGTGATGCAACTTGTCTTGAAAACGGTACTGAAACAGGTAAGTGTATCCGTTGCGATGAAACAGACACAAGAGAAGATGATGAAAGCGCTCTTGGTCATGATGAACAGCTTGATGTAACTGCTCCTGACTGCTTAAACGGCGGTTATACAACAGTAACCTGCTCAAGATGTGATTTGTATGAAATAAGAGATGAAAAGGAAGCTCTTGGTCATGATGAACAGCTTGATGTAACTGCTCCTGACTGCTTAAACGGCGGCTATACAACAGTAACCTGCTCAAGATGTGATTTGCATGAAATAAGAGATGAAAAGGAAGCTCTCGGTCATGATGAAAAGGAAGAAGTAGTAGCTCCAACCTGTACAGAAGCAGGTATTACAAACGTAAGCTGCTCAAGATGTGATTATACAGCAACAAAGAATCCGACTGAAGCTCTTGGTCACGATGAAAAGGAAGAGGTAGTAGCTCCAACCTGTACAGAAGCAGGTATCACAAACGTAACTTGCTCAAGATGTGATTATACAGCAACAAAGAATCCGACTGAAGCTCTTGGTCACGATGAAAAGGAAGAGGTAATAGCTCCAACATGTACAGAAGCAGGTATTACAAACGTAAGTTGCTCAAGATGTGATTATACAGCAACAAGGAATCCGACTGAAGCTCTTGGTCACGATTACAAGGAAGAGGTAATAGCTCCAACCTGTACAGAAGCTGGTATTACAAACGTAAGTTGCTCAAGATGTGATTACACAGCGACAAAGGATGAGGTTGCAGCTCTTGGTCATACATTAGTAGTTGTAAATGACGTTACAGATACATTGAGATGTACAGCTTGCTCCAATGAGTACATTAACGTAACAACAGTTGCTGAGGGTGGCAGCAAGCCGCTTTGCTTAAGCAATTGTGAGGGTGAATGCACATGCGGTGTAATGGTTGAATGGAATGGTTATGTTAAGCCAAGCGCTCCTGAAGCTATTGTAGCCGGTGAAGCATTTGTTAAGGACACTGTAGTTGAAAAGGATGAAGCTCTTGAAATTGGCGGTGGCTTGATAGTTCTTACAAGCGATAGCGAAGCTAACTACACAATTGTAATTGGCGAAGACACAATCAACGTAAGCGGTACATACGTAGTAGTAGAGCTTGACGCATATGATTCTGTAACATCAGTTTCTATTACATCTGATGCAGAGGCAAGCGTAGTATTCTACGAAATTGTTAAATAATTAATCAAAAAAGCAGAGCCCCTTTGGGCTCTGCTTTTTTATTAAAATAGAGTAAAAAATAATGAATATTACTTGACATTTTAGTGCGATAAAGCTATAATAGATAGTATAATTATTCACAAATAGATGAATTATTATTTTGGCTGAAAATGGGGATAAAGAGATGAACGAGCTTGAACAGGCGAGAAAAATAATAAACCAGGTTGATAAGGAAATGGCACAGCTTTTTGAAAAGCGTATGTACGCAGCGGAGCTTGTTGCCAAATATAAGAAGGAGCATGGCTTATCTATTCTTGATGAAGCAAGAGAAAAAGAGGTAATAGCTAAAAACAGCTCCTTTATTGAAAATTCTGTATATAAGGAATATTATGCAGAATTTATTAAGGAAACCATGCGTATTTCCCGTTCCTACCAATCCAGGCTTAATGAGGGCATGCGCGTTGCATACAGTGGTGTTGCGGGAGCTTATGCTTATATAGCCGCAAAGAAAATGTATCCGTCCTCATCCCTTGTTTCATATCCTGATTTTGAAAGTGCTTATGCTTCCGTTGAAAATGGCGAGTCTGATATTTGTGTGCTTCCTATTGAAAACAGCTATGCCGGGGATGTTTCAACGGTTATGGATTTGATGTTTTCAGGCACTCTTTATGTAAACCAGGTTATCAATTTGCCAATTACCCATTGCTTAATGGTAAATGACGGGGTTAGCCTATCAGATATTAAAAGGGTTGTCAGCCATCCGCAAGCCTTGGCACAATGCTCAGGGTATATTAAGGAAATGGGCTTTGAAGCGCAAACCTATGAAAACACAGCCCTTGCTGCAAAGTATGTAAAAGAAAACGGATTTTGTGATACAGCCGCAATTGCCTCAGCAGAAACTGCGGAGCTTTTCGGCTTAAAGGTTATTGCCAGCGGAATTAACGCAAGCAGAACAAATACAACACGTTTTGTTACATTTTCCCGTGCGCAGAATAGCCCACAGGCTCAAAACAGAAAAATGAACCAGCACTTTATCTTGATGTTCACTGTTAGAAATGAGGCTGGCGCACTTGCAAAAACAATAGATATTATCGGCGCATTTGGATTTAATATGCGCAATTTACATTCCCGTCCAATGAAGGAGCTTTTGTGGAATTACTATTTTTACGTTGAAGCGGACGGAAATATAAACAGTCCAAGCGGTCAGGATATGCTCCGTGCCCTTGGCGCAACCTGTGACAAGCTAAAGCTTGTGGGTACATTTATTTCAGAATAAGAAGGTGTTAAAATGGTACTCCCCTTAAATTTAGGTGAGCAAAGCTATGATATAATAATAGAAAGAGGGGCTCTCAACAAAATTGGCTCTTATCTTAATTTGGACCGCAAGGTGCTTATATTGACAGATAGCGGCGTACCAACTGAATATTCAAAAAAGATTTTATCCGCCTGCCGTGAGGGGTATATTTTCACAGTAGAGCAGGGGGAAAGGAGCAAATCCTTTGATAGCTATAAGGAAATACTTTCCTTTATGGTAAATCACGCCTTTACCCGTACAGACTGTGTTGTTTGCGTTGGCGGTGGCGTTTGCGGAGACTTAGGTGGCTTTGTTGCCGCATCATATATGAGAGGGATAGACTTTTATAACGTGCCAACCACACTTTTGTCCCAGGTTGACTCCTCAATTGGCGGTAAGGTAGCCATTGACCTTGATGGGGTTAAGAATATCGTTGGCGCATTTTATCAGCCCAAAAAAGTTGTAATTGACTCAAATACCTTAAAAACTCTTGACAAAAGGCAAGTGAACGCAGGACTTTGTGAAGCAATTAAGATGGCGGCAACCTGTGATAAGGAGCTTTTTAATTTAATTAAAAACAGCACGGATTTTGACGGAGATATTGATGAAATAATTCTGAAATCTTTGAAAATTAAGGGACACGTGGTTGAAATTGACCCAAAGGAGAAGGGGCTTCGCAAGGTTTTGAACTTTGGACACACTATCGGACACGCGGTAGAAAGCGATGAAAAGCTGGGCAATCTTTTGCACGGTGAATGTGTTGCAATCGGTATGCTACCAATGTGCTCAGCAAAGGCAAGGGAAGAAATTAAGGCAGTTTTGGAAAAGTACTCGTTGCCAACAAGCATAAATTCAGACACAGATGTGCTTATTTCCTACATAATGAGGGATAAAAAGGCAAAGGGTGACTCCATAACGGTTATATATGTAAATGAAATTGGCTCCTTTGAAATGAAGGATATTAAAATCAGCCTTATGAAGGACTATATAAACGGGGGTATTTTGTAATGAAAAATACATTCGGACAAAGCGTTTGCGTAACCCTTTTCGGCGAAAGCCACGGGGACGCAATCGGCGCGGTGATAGACGGCTTAGCTCCCGGAATTGATGTTGACTCAGAGCTTATAAAATCGCAGCTTGCAAAGCGCAGGCCAAGTGGAAAAACAGACACTCCCCGCGTTGAAAATGATAATTTTCAAATTCTAAGCGGTGTTTTCAACGGTAAAACAACCGGCACACCAATCGCCATTGTAATTCCCAACGAAAACACAAAAAGTAAGGATTATAATTACGGTGTTGCCCGTCCGTCCCACGCAGATTATACTGCGTATATGAAATATCACGGATATGAGGATTATCGCGGTGGGGGACATTTTTCAGGCAGAATAACTGCCGCGCTTGTGGCAAGCGGCGCTATTGCTATTAATGCTCTTAAGAAGCTTGGTATTAATATCGGTACACATATTTTGTGCTGTGGCGGTGTATATGACAGGCCCTTTGAGGACGTGGAAAATGAGGTTTTAGAGCTACAGGGTAAGGCATTTCCTGTTTTGAGTGAGGATAGCGAGGAAAAAATGACCGAAGCTATTGTCAAGGCAAGGGAACAAAAGGACAGCATTGGCGGAAAAATCCAAACAGCTATTACCGGTATGCCTGCGGGCGTTGGTGAGCCTTGGTTCGACTCTGTTGAAGGGGTTTTATCCCACGCACTGTTTTCCATAGGCGGAATTAAGGGCGTTGAGTTTGGCTTGGGTGATGGCTTTGCAAATGCTTTTGGCAGCCAAGCAAATGACAAATTCAGATACGAAAACGGCAAGGTTGTTACCGAGACAAATAATAACGGCGGCATAAACGGTGGCATAACAAACGGAATGCCGATTACATTTACCTGTACAGTAAAGCCGACCCCGTCAATTGCAAAGGAGCAGGACACTGTTAACTTTATTGACAGGGAAAATGCAAAAATAGAGATCAAGGGCAGACACGACCCTGCGATTATAAGACGTGTATGTGTAGTGGTGGACAGCGTTTGCGCGCTTACAGTGTGCGACCTTCTTGCTCAGAGATATGGCACAGATGTATTTTTAAAAGGACTTAATTAATGAAATACGGAGTAATAGGAGAACATTTAAAGCACAGCTTCTCCAAGGAAATTCACGCACAAATTGGCGATTATCAATATGAAATTAAGGAAATAGAGCCACAAAATCTTGAAGCCTTTATAAAGGAAAGGGATTTTTTGGGCATAAATGTAACTATTCCTTATAAAGAAAAGGTTATTCCAATGCTTGACTACGTTGACCCTGCGGCGCTTTCCATAGGTGCGGTTAACACAGTGGTAAACAGAGACGGTAAGCTTTACGGATATAATACGGACTATTCAGGTATGAAAGCACTTTCAGAAAGAATAGGACTTGAAATTCAAGGCAAAAAGGTACTTGTTGTTGGCACAGGCGGTACATCCAAAACCGCAACACGTGTGCTTAAGGATATGGGTGCTAAAGAAATTATTTACGTTTCTAACATTGACATCCCGGGCGCCTTTTCCTACGAGGAGGTGTATGCATACCACACAGACTGTGAGATTATTTTCAATACCTCACCTGTGGGCATGTATCCAAAGAATGACGGCATTCCGCTCAAGCTTGAGTGCTTCCCTGAATTAGAGGGGGTTTTGGACGTAGTATATAACCCAATTAGAACAAACCTTGTACAAAAGGCGCATTCCCTTGGCAAAAAAGCCGAGGGCGGACTTTATATGCTTGGCGCACAGGCTGTTTACGCAAGCGAGCATTTTATGTCAAGCAAGCTAAACAAGGAAATTTGTGATAAGGTATATAAAAACGTGCTAAGTGGCAAGGATAACATAATTCTTGTCGGTATGCCCAGCAGCGGTAAAACAACCGTTGGTAAGGCGCTATCCCAAAAAACAGGCAAGGCTTTTGTGGATACAGATGACGAAATTGTAAAGAAAATAGGAATGAGCATTCCCGAATATTTTGAAAAATATGGGGAAAGCGAGTTCAGACGTATAGAAAGTGAGGTTATAGCTGAGGTAAGCTCAGGCAATAACCAAATTATTTCAACAGGTGGCGGCGCGGTTTTAAATCCTGATAATGTAAGGCGTTTGAAGCAAAACGGCAATGTATATTTTCTTGACCGTGACCTTGAGCACCTATGCCCAACAGGGGACAGACCCTTGTCAAGCAACATGGAAGCAATGAAGAAAAGATATGAGGAAAGATATCATATTTACTGCGCATCCTGTGATGTAAGGGTTGACGGCAACGGCACTGTTGAAGAGGTGGCAAATCTTATATATGAGGCTTGGAGCAAATGAAAATTTTGGTGATTAACGGTCCCAACATAAATTTCTTAGGCATAAGAGAGCCTGAAATTTACGGAAAGACCACATATAAGGATATGCTTGAAATAATAAGCAGCTATGCAGAAAAGCAGGGCGTTGAGGTCAGCTTTTTTCAATCCAACCACGAGGGCGCTTTGGTAGATGCGATACAAGAGGCTTATTATAATAAAATAGACGGCATTGTAATTAACCCTGCCGCCTATACACACACAAGCATAGCTATTTTAGATGCCTTGAAGGCTGTTGGAATTACAACGGTTGAGGTGCATTTGTCTGCTGTTGAAAAGCGAGAGGACTTCAGGCAGATAAGCTATGTTGGTAAGTATGCGTGCAAAACTATTACAGGACAAGGAGTAAATGGTTACTTGCAGGCAATTGACCACTTAAAGGAAATAGCAAAATGAAACTTAGAATAGAAAAGGGTACAGCCAAGGGCGAAATATTTGCCCCACCTTCCAAAAGCTATGCGCACAGGCTTTTAATATGTGGCGCGTTAGCAAATGGCAAGAGTGAAATTTCGGGTGTATCAAACAGCGTTGATATGGAGGCAACCTTGAATTGCATAAGTGCTTTAGGCGCTGAATATGAAAAAACAGGGGACTCTGTGTCGATAAACGGTGGAATTAAAGAAAAAATCGGAAAAAGAAGCTTTAACTGCCATGAAAGCGGAAGCACCTTAAGGTTTTTTATCCCAATTGCTCTTTTAACAGGGGATGAGTGTCAGCTTTTCGGTAGTGAGAGGCTAATGGCACGTGGACTTGAGGTCTATGATGAAATTTTTAAAAAGCAGAATATTAAATGTATAAAGGACAAGAACTCAATTACCTTAAAGGGTAGCTTAAAGCCTGATGTTTTCAATGTTCGCGGTGACATCAGCAGCCAGTTTATAAGCGGGCTTTTGTTCGCCCTGCCTCTTTTGGACGGAGACAGCGTTATTAACATAACTACCCCCTTGGAAAGCAGTGCTTATGTTGACATAACAATAGAAGCATTAAGGCTTTTCGGCATTGAAATTGTTAAGGGAAACAGCTCCTTCTATGTAAGGGGAAAGCAAAAATATTTACCCTCAAGCCAAATTGTGGAGGGGGATTATTCTAACGGCGCTTTTTTGGATGCATTTAATGTTTTGGGCGGGGACGTGTCTGTTTTTGGCTTAAATGATAGCTCTGTGCAAGGAGATAAGGTTTATAAAGAATACTTTAAGCTCCTTGAAAATGGCACACCAACCCTTGATATTTCCGCCTGCCCTGATTTAGGGCCCGTGCTTTTTGCCTTAGC